>NZ_JACSOE010000008.1:0-89573 GCF_014349115.1 Alteromonas sp. BZK5
CCATAGGCACATACTCGCTCTCCATCAACATAGCCCTGTTCAATGGCCCATTTTACTGAATCGTTGATGTCTTTGATCATTGTGCCGCCCCACTCTTGATAACCCAGTCGTTCAAAGCGCTTACCATAGCCGTCACTTCCTCTGAAGTTGACGCGCAGAACAGCAAAGCCTCGGTTTGCCAAAAGCTGAGTCTCAGAATCGTAACGCCAAAAATCACGCGTGCCTGATTGATGTGGCCCGCCGTGAATAACAACAACTAAAGGAGGTTTCTTGTCGCTCTTTTTAGATGCTGGAAGCGTGATGTAACCATTCACTGTTTCGCCGTCATCTGTAGGTATTGCCACAGGCTGCATGCTTAAAAGCAATCGAGGATCTATCCAAGAGCTGTTTGCCCAAATAAACCGAGCACTCAATGTATCGCTATCAAATAAGTAGTACTCTCCGGGGTTTACATCACTGGATACGCGTACCAACAGTGTTTTCCAGTCTTTTGTATGACTTGCAATGGTTGCAGTTTGACCTTTGAACGCTTCAGCTAGCATCTTGTGAACTTTACTCACTTTTGTTTCGGTCTGCGCATACACATAGCTAGATCTACTTGGGTAAGTGATACCTACAGCGGGCATGCCATTGCGGTCTAGAACTACGTATTCAATGTCGGTGGCATGGTCAGAAAACACCCGTTTATATTCCCCCGACTGTAGATGAAGTGAAAACAATGTTGAAATACCTTCATCACCAAAGCGACCGGATAGGTAAACAAATTCACCGTCTTCGCTTTGCCCTAAGGGCAACAGTCCACTTGCGTTCTCAAATGCTTCCTCAAGTGGGATCCACTCATCGTCGTTATTGCTTCTATAGGCAGAGTGTTGAACATTGTTATCATCTCGCCATGTCATAAACTTCACATCGCCAAATTTATTGGCAAGTGCGCTGCTTGAACCATAGGGAAGTACTTCTAGTTTACGTTTCTTGCCCGAGTAAACATTGAGACGGCTAATTAACGCCGGCTTTTCCCGACGGTCGTAATAAAATTTGCCATCTTTTGTCCAAGGGTACTCCACGATTAAAATATGATCGTCGTCATTGTCCAGGAAACTAATGATTTCTTGGCTTGCCTTTGAATCATCTTTGGATGAAATACGGCTCCCCGTTTTCTGGTCGCCGGCGCGATACCCGTAAATCAATTCTCGTTGCGACCCATCAATATTCATAGCGTATAGCTCGCCAGTAGGGATTGGGCTGTCGAGATAAGATTGCTTTTCTGCATACTCAAACACTACGCGTTCGTCATTTACCCAATTGACCGTATGTATAATGTCGTTGTTCTGCGGTCTAATTCCTCCAACAATAGACATATCCTCTGTTTTTAATAGAACGAGAAAAACCCTGCCGTCTACCTGGACTCGCGCAGCAATATGTTTACCGGATGGAGACAAAGCTAGGTCTAGGTAGTCACCGTGCTTGATAAAATATTCAAGAGGCAACTCTTGTGAGGAGAATGCGCTAAGGCTTGTTAGCAGCATTAATACTGAGAGAAGAAATCCTTTCATACTTGTCCTTTATTTTTATGATTTTTTAAAGTTTGTTGATCAATATTACGCCAACAAACTTTTGTTTCAATCAAGAAATTGAAAAACACTATCCATTATTTCGTAACAACATTTTTAGCCCCTTTGATCAGTGCTTCTCTGTCAACTTTATTCGGGATTTCCACTCCTCGTCGTGCGGCTGGCCTCGCTTCAATACTGTTTTTCCAACGGATTAAGTTGTCCAACCCTTCTATGCTTACACCAGACCATTCATAGGTACGTACCCAACACCAGTTCGCCATGTCAGCAATACTGTAGTCGTCGACCAAATACTCTCGATTTTCTAGCCTCCCATCAAGCACAGTAAATAGGCGGCGTACTTCGTTCTGATAACGTGCTATCGCCACCGGAATTTTTTCTTCTAAGTAGCGGTGGAACACATTAGCTTGGCCCATCATTGGGCCTATGCCTCCCATCTGAAACATGACCCACTGTAAAACCTGGCTTTTTCGCTTTGCGTCGGTGGGTAAAAACATACCGCTTTTTTCTGCGAGATAAATCATGATAGCGCCAGACTCAAACACGATGTGACCATCGGCTTCTCTATCCACAATTACCGGAATACGGCCATTGGGGTTCATCGCCAAAAATTCAGGAGTTTTCTGCTCTCCCTTCATCAGGTTTACGGCATGGGCGGTGTATTCAAGCCCCATTTCTTCAAGCGCTACCGACGCTTTCCAACCGTTCGGTGTGGCTGCGGTGTATAAATCTATCATTAGGCTTTTGCACTCTCTCTGTTACTTACCGCCTCATACCAGCGCGCCAGATTGACATGCTCGTCAGTCATACGAATTTTTACCACACGGGCGAAATCCATAGCGCATAACGCGGTTATATCAGCAATAGAAAAGGTGTCACCAGCAATAAACTCTTTAACACCAAGTCGACGCTCTAAAATGTTCAAATATTTCGACGCATTAATACCCGCTTCCTTACCAAATTCAGGAACTGGTGTCATACGATCTTTAAAGTAGCCTGTAGTATGTTGAAAACACATACCAATTTGCATCATAAACGCGAACTCTACTTGTCGTTGCCACATAGAAATAGTCGCTTTTTCAACGGGCGTTGTTCCCATTAGCGGTGGCTCTGGCTGCAGTGCTTCAAAATACGTACAAATGGCATCGGTTTCGGCAATACAGGTGCCGTCATCAAGCTCTAAAATAGGTATCTTTCCCAGCGGGTTCTTCGCGCGCATTTCCGCAGTTAGATTTTCACCCTTTTGAATGTCGACCTGAACGTAGTCAACGTCAATGCCCTTCTCAGCCAAAAACATTCGTACTCGACGTGGGTTGGGCGCAGTCTTCGTTTCGTAGATTTTCATAATGATGATTACGGGCCTTATGGTGATTAGTCAGGAATTGTAATAACCCAAGATTAGTAACTGTGCAGTAGGCTTTCAAATCACTCTGTATATGACTCATACTATTCAGCGCCTTTATGGTTATACCTCTGTATTTTTCGCAGATAGTTAACCAGTTGCAGCTCTTGAACCAGCTCTATCTAAATGCTGCTACAGCGCTGTGAGCACTTTAAGGCGCTTTATTTCATTGTCAGTAAAATGGGCAGATTGATACTCTTGCAGTGCTTCTTCTATTGCGTTTGAATCAAGAGATTGCTGAGCCAAGTTATCGCGGAATGTTTTGTATTCGGCAATTCTGTTTTGCCACTGAGCTTGTTGTGCCCATGTTTTGGAAAAGCGTTCTGCAACTTCGCTACCAAATTCAGCCGCCACTGCGTTATAGCGATCGTTAATAGTGCTGTGGTTGTTTTTTATTTCGTTTATTCGATGCATATTAAGCGTGGGCTGGAAGGCTTTACGTTCGGCAGAGTTTCCCGCTTTAATTGACTCGACGATAAGGGCCTTTCTCTCGTCTCTGGATAAGGTGTTTTCTTGGGCAACACTTAAACGTGCTAGCGCCGCCTCATCTACCTGCGCTTCTTGACTAAACAGATAGTGGTATTCAGTATTATTAAAGTAAGTTCGCCTAATTTCCTCTCGCTCATCTAGCTTAAACGACACATCCTGCAAGCTGTGACTGGCAAGGTCGACGTCCAATTCAACCAAAGACAGCGCCACTTTGTAATCGACATACCGGGCAAATAAGTCGATTGCGTCACCTTGCGTGATGAGTGTGAATACTCCGTGAGCATGGGTTGTGTAGGCAAGTTTCACTGCTTGCGGCACTTCTGAGGAGCGTGTAAATACGAAGCGATCGAAAGCGTCTTTGGTTGAGTAATTGAGTTCAAAGGGAATGAGATCAGCTTTTGTACGATCAGCTGCAATATCAGTGTCACTATCCCGATGACTACCTACATCAGTTACTTGATGTACTGCACCGCCTCCTTCTAACTCATATTCTCCGGCTTTCGCTTGTGCACCTGAGGATGAGCGTTGACTGAAAATTTCTGAATTAGAGGTTTGGGATTCAGACGCTAACTGGTTGTAAAGAATAGCACCGAATACTAAGAGGGCGAGCAGCCCTCCTAGTATTGGAAAAATACGGCGTAATTGACGCTTCTCCACTACAGTCCTAAGCCTTTCAGTCGGTTAGCCTGACGAACAAACACGTCAACTGGGTCGGTTTCAAACCAGTGCGTTATGCCAAAGCTCTGGTTGACTTCATCAAGGTGGTTCATTTTATAGTTGTCTTTAAGTACTTTGCCTAAATGAGAACTACAGGTCGATACTAGCCCATCGTTTGGCTCTTTGAATGCGGTGCCAGTAATAGCTAAGAATGGGTCAACTACATCAAGTGCATTGGTGTAAGTTCTGCCTCCGCTCCACGAGAAATAGTACACGCCATTTTCAGCCAACATTTTTCCATCGTTGCGGCAGTAGGCAGTAGGCATCCCTTCTGGATATTTTTGATTGAAAGCAACAGAGCCAGACGTAGACAATGAATTAAGCGCAGCGATTGAATCTGTAGGTTTGTCTCGCGGATCTGACCCAGAGGCAATCTCGATGATATTGGCGAACGCATTAACTACAACGCCCGCAGCACCCTCGCCCACTGAACCTTCAGAAAAAGCGTCTCGTAGTTCATCTGCCACTTTGCTTCCCCAGTTTACGCCGGCAACTGAACTTACCGAAGCAACCTTATCTGGGGCAACGCTTGCGGCGTAACGTGCCGTTGGACCACCGTGACTGTGTCCAATTAAATTCACTTTGTCAGCTCCTGATAGCGCCAGAACTTCATCAATGTAATCGAGTAACTGTTCACCGCGGACTTCGGTCGAGTTTGCTGGTGAGACCTCTGCGATATAGACAACAGCGCCGTTTCGGCTAAGTTTGTGCGGTACCTTATAGAAATAATCAACAAATAAGATATCTTCGAAACCAAACAGACCGTGAACTAATACAATAGGGTGTTTTGTTTTTGCGTAGGTGCCAGCGTTGGCTTGGCCAGACAAGCCTAATGTCATACTGAACAAAGCTAATATCACGGCGAATTTACCGAACCATGGATTTGTAGAGCGTATTCTTGTAGAGCGTAAGTGGTTATGTAATGTCATCGAGTTTTTCCCATAATTATGGTTATATGTGGCCTGTGGTCAGACCTTTGTTATAATTATGTAAACAAGATGTAAAGATCAACCTTTGTATGAAATCTTTAACAAAGGCTTTTACTGTGTATAGGTAAATTCTCGACGGAGTTAGTTACTATTAGTCAGTTAATTCATAAAGATAGCGTCAGGCATGAAGTATGTTAACTCATACCATTTGCACTAAACATACAGGGAATAAATAATACTTATAGTTGCTTATTTATGTTTGGAATATGCTTGAACGTAGTTTACGGCCAGGCTCGAAGTGGTTAGCCACTCTCCGTTAAGTGGGTTTAGCCTCATACCGACCTGATACTTAAGGGTAAACTCATTTCCAATCCAGCATTTTAATTCGCTGGGCTTAACAAATTTCTTCCAGTCATGGGTTCCTATTGGTAAGTAGCGCATTACGTATTCCGCTCCCACGATGGCAACAACATAACTTTTCAGCGTGCGGTTCAGCGTCGCCAAAATCAGCAGGCCACCCGGCTTAACCAAACTTGCGCACTCGCGCATAAGCTGCTGCTGGTCAGGCACGTGCTCAACAACTTCGGCGTTAATTACCACATCATATTGCCGACCTTCTTCTACTACCTCGCTTGAGAGTTTATGCTGATAGTCTACCTTTACACCTGTATTTTGAGCATGGCGCTTTGCCACTTCTACACTCACCGCACTGGCATCTATTCCCGTAACTTGAGCGCCTAATTTTGCTAGCGGTTCGCTTATTAGCCCACCGCCACTGCCAATATCTATCACAGATAAGGCGGAATAATCGGGAGGCAAGTTGCCCTGACCGAAATGATTTTCTATTTGTGCTTTTATAACGTTTAGTCTTGCCCGATTAAAATCCAGCGCGGTTTTGTATTTGCCTTCTGGGTCCCACCAAGAGTCAGCCAGCGCATCGAAGCGCGCAACCTCTTGTTCAGAAAAGTTACTGTCGCCTGTTTTTTTGCTTTTATCGAGCACGATTTTTTACCTTAAAACGTAGTTACCGTAGCGCTTATTGTTGACCCTTGTCGAGCAGGGTCATAAGGTGGATAGATAAGGTTCTATTCATCCTAAATTCGCTACTTGGCGATTTGAATAAGACATACCTATTAAACCATACGTTGTAAAAGAGGGTTCTGATTTTGGCGAACGCAAAAAATGTTTATGGACGCCCACTCCAGCTATGCTGTGGAAATACTGGATTTACGCGAGAAGGGTTTTGCTATGTACCAGACGCTGATGTGGGTAATCACAGCGTATGCGCGGTTGTCACTGACGAATTTCTTCAGTTTTCGCTACGACAAGGCAACGACCTCATCACGCCGTGGCCTAGTATGACATTTCCTGGCCTGTTAGCAGGCGACAGATGGTGTTTGTGTGCCGCTCGCTGGCTACAAGCCTATGAGGCAGGTGTAGCGCCGAAAGTACGCTTGGAAGCCACACATGAAAAAGCGTTAGACATTATTCCACTTTCACTGCTAGAAGAGTACGCGGCAGATTAATCTAAACCTGCCGCCTCGCCCTCGAATGCTTATATTCGCACTATTGCGCGAACATTGCTTGATTGAGCAGTGAAACTCAATCTACTACTGAGGAGTACGAATTACCATAAGGCGAGTCTCAGACATATCTTCAATCGCATAGCGAATACCTTCGCGACCTAAGCCTGAGTCCTTCACGCCACCATAGGGCATGTTGTCCACCCGCCAGCTAGGTACATCTCCAATGACCACACCACCAACGTCAAGCACGTCCCATGCTTTGTGCGCTTTGTATATATCGCGGGTAAACACACCTGCTTGAAGTCCGTAGCGGCTGTTGTTTACTTCTTCAAGCGCTTCGTCATAGTCATCGAATGGCACCAGAATAGATAGAGGGCCAAACGCTTCTTCGGCACTGGCATCACAATCCTTTGGTACATTTTCCATTACCGTAGCCTCAAGCATGGCGCCGTCTCGCGTTCCGCCGCATAGAATGGTGGCACCTTTCTCTTTTGCTTCTTCAACCCAGCCGTGAAGGCGCTCTGCTTCGCCTTCTGAGATCATAGGGCCAATAAAGGTGTCTTCATTAGACGGGTCGCCAGACACTAACGCTTTCACTTTTTCCACATAGCGCGACTTAAACTCATCGTATATTTTGCTATGCACTAAAAGGCGCTGAACACTTATACAACTTTGCCCTGATTGATAATAAGCTCCGACAATTACCCGGTCGATGGCGTCTTCAATATCGGCATCTTCATCAACTACGCATGCGGCGTTACCGCCAAGCTCCAATACCACCGGCTTCTTTCCTGCTTTTGCTTTAAGCGCCCAGCCCACATCAGGTGAACCTGTGAAGCTAAGCAGTTTTAGTCTTTCATCAGTAGTGAATAAGTCAGCGCCGTCGCGGCTACAAGGTAGAATAGAAAACGCGCCTTTGGGTAAGTCAGTTTCAGCTAATACCTCGCCGATAATGAGCGCACCAATAGGGGTTCGCGAGGCAGGCTTAAGTACAAAGGTACAGCCTGCTGCGATTGCAGGAGCCACCTTGTGCGCAGCCAAATTTAGAGGAAAATTAAACGGCGATATAAATGAACATGGACCTATAGGGACCTTCTTGGTCATGCCCTGATAACCTTTGGCACGCGCCGAGATTTCTAAATTCACCACCTCGCCGTTAATACGCACTGATTCTTCTGCCGCTATTTTGAAGGTATCGATAAGGCGGCTGACTTCGCCCTTAGCGTCTTTAATTGGCTTACCAGCCTCTATACAAAGCGCTTGTGCCAACTCATCGGCTCTTTCGGTAAAGCGCTTCACACAGTGCTCTAGCACCGCTTGTCTTTCGAAAGGAGCCATGGCGGCCATCGCAGGCTGCGCTTCTTCTGCTGCAGCAATGGCCTTATCGATGGTATCCGCATCGGCCATCGCCACCTTGGTTGCTACCTCTCCGGTGTATTTATTAGTCACGTCCAAGTCGGTATTGGCATAATGCGGCTCACTCGCTAAATAATAGGGATAGCTTTCCTTCAACATTTTTTACTCCTTACCTTTCTGTTACGTTTGGCTTAAAGCTTGGCGCTAAGCTCTTTAATCGTATGATTTAGTGTTTTGTCATTCATACTGTAATCAACTGGACAATCGATAATATGTACGCCTTTTGTGTTCAAACACTTATCAACTAAGTGAATAAGTACATCCGCGTCGTCAACTCTCCAGCCCTGTGCGCCGTAACTTTGTGCGTATTTAACAAAGTTGGGGTTGCCATAATCTAAACCAAACTCATCGAACTGCATGTTTGCTTGTTTCCACTTGATCATTCCGTACGCATCGTCGCGCAAGATGATCACCACAAGGTCAAGCTTAAGCCTAACGGCAGTCTCAATTTCTTGGCTATTCATCATAAAGCCGCCATCGCCGCATACGCTTACCACAGGGACATCAGGCTTCACTAGTTTGGCTGCTATAGCTGATGGCAAACCGGCTCCCATTGAAGCCAGTGCGTTGTCTAAAAGCAGGGTATTCGGATGATATGCGGGGTAATTTCGGGCAAACCATATTTTATATACGCCGTTGTCTAACGTAACAATGCCGTTATCAGGCATAACTTTACGAATATCGCGTACAAGACGTTCTGGTAAGATAGGGAATCGATTATCGTCTTCTGCTTCAGCACGGTGATCTACATAGGCTTGATGCACATCTTTGTAGAAGTCGAGTTTCCAACTGTCTTGGGGAGTGATGCCTTCTTTTATTTGCCAGATGCTGTTAGCAATATCTCCAACGACTTCGAGTTGCGGGAAGTAAACAGGGTCTACGGCAGCCGAATCAAAGTTGACATGAATCACTTTTTTATCGTTGTGATGCATGAAGAACGGTGGCTTTTCTACCACATCGTGGCCTACGTTGATAATAAGATCGGCACGCTCTATTGCCCTGTGTACAAAGTCACCGTCAGACAGAGCAGTGTTCCCTGCAAAGCGCGGGTCGCTTTCGTTTAGTACCCCTTTGCCCATTTGGGTGGTAACAAATGGAATGCAGGTTTTATCAACAAACTCCCTGAGCATTTTCGCTGTTAGCTTTCTGTTTGCTCCGGCGCCAATCAATAACAAAGGTGACTGGGCTTCTTCAATCATGGTAATCGCAGCAGCAATTGCTTTGTATTCGGCGATAGGTCGACGGGCCATGCTAGGTGTTAGTATTTGGGCACTGGTTTGTTCTGCGGCAATGTCTTCTGGCAGTTCAATGTGTACAGCGCCCGGGCGCTCTTCATGGGCTAGACGAAATGCCTCTCGCACAGTAGAAGGAATTCTATCGCCACTCACAATCTGGTTGGTGAATTTAGTGATCGGCCGCATCATGTCAACGATGTCGATAACTTGAAAGCGACCTTGCTTGCTGGTTTTGATCGGCTTTTGCCCGGTAATCATCAACATTGGCATTGCGCCAAGTTGAGCATAAGCCGCGGGAGTAACTAGATTAGTGGCCCCGGGTCCTAAGGTCGAAAGGCATACTCCCACTTTTCCGGTAAGCCTGCCGTAAGTAGCAGCCATAAAACCAGCGCCTTGCTCGTGACGAGTCAGCACCAGTTTAATAGAGGACTCGCGAAACGACTCAAGTAAGTCGAGGTTTTCTTCACCTGGGATACCAAAGACGTATTCCACGCCTTCTGCTTCTAACGCTTTAACAAATAAATCGGACGCTTTCATGTGCTGCACGCTCCTTGTAATTTGAGCAGAAAATAAAGTTCTTATTAGTTGTGCTACGAAACAATGCTGCGAATGGGTTTACTGTGCGTAATAAAATGCCCGTTGCTAACGGGCATGTTAAAAAATAGTGTATAGGAGAGAAAAAGGAAGTCTAATCACTGATTATTATGCGCTTGTATGCGAGCAAAGAACCATCTTCGTTTTGTGACACACTAAATGTATATTCATTGTAGTCACTGCCAAACGCTGTATCTTGCCCCAGCAACGTGTCTGGCTCACCCCGGTGACTGTAGTCGGGATGATTGGTACAAATGTCTTGGCAAAAGCTATCGGAAAAGCCAAATTGAGAAACCAATTGATCAGTATTGTTGCGACGTATACGAAAATGGATGTGGATAGCTCGGCTGCTGTACCAGCCGGGAAAACAGCTTTTTAGGTTTATTCTTCCGCTAGCATCTGTCACCGCAATACCTCTGAACCACTTCGCACTTAATGCATCCACTTCATTTCCCGTGCAAAATGCCGAATTAAATCCGCTGGCATCGGCACTATCACTGGTATCTCCTGAATAAACGCCATCTACATCGCAATGCCATACTTCAATTTCATAACCCGATAGGGGATTACACGCTTCATCAATTAACTGAAGACACAACATCATCGGCAAACCTGTTTGCTCATATGAGATGTCGTCAAGATAGTCACTTTGAAAATAGCACGGGCCTTCCGTTTGAGAACCTGTGAGAGCCACACTGCATACAGAAGCAGTGTCAAATAAACTATCGTCTGGAAAGTCTGACGTCATAGCTGACGTGCCACCGCTTGCCCAACCGTCAAAATCTTCTTCAGGTTCAGCATTTGAATCGGTGTCGTTATTGGAAGATGAGGAGTTAGATGCTGTGGAACTTGTAGAGGTGGAATTAGAACCTCCACAACCCCACAACCCGATAGCAATAGGAGCCAATGTAAGCCCCACCGCTGTTTTCATAAAGCGGCGTCGCTTGAGCGGCTTTTCCGTTAATTTTTTTGATGTCATCGTGCGTTGCCCTTGGTTGTCTTTGCAAAAAAGACATTTAGCTAAAGGACAAGGTTCTCTTATTTACTCAAGCTTTACGTAGCTTTACACAGTAAATAAGCAAAGTGAAAAAAGCGCAGGTATTTGGGTAACTAAACCTAGGTTATTCAGCACTCCATTCGGATAGTGCCTTCTGTGTTACTTTATCTACCTCATGTTTATTTTCGCTTATCCACCAGCGCTCCATAATACGGACATTTTTCTGATTGGCTTTATAGAATATATCCACAATGTCGCCAACAAATGGAATAAAACCTAAGCCAAAGTCGATTGCTGAGTTTTTTACCATTTGAGCTATTAGCGCTTTGGGCATACCCAATGATTTTCCCAGCCAAACTATTCGAAGTGAAACGAAGAGCATCAGCGCGTCACCGGCTCCTGGGATAAGGCCCACGATTGAATCCAAGCCTATTCTTATTGGGATAAAAGGGAGCTTTACAGCAGTATCCAGCAAGTTCGCCAGTTTTTGCGCTTTAAGTAGTGCCTTTGGTGCTTTGCCTTCCACGACCTTATCTCCCTTTTAATATAATAAATGCGCCACCAAGGGTGATTTCCCTATTGGTTTTCCTCGAAACGTTTACTGTCAGCTTTTCAAACGCTACTTTTCAGCGCCTAACGCTCTTGCTAAGCCTGCGCGCAAACCGTTGTCCGACTGTACTGTCCACCCATGCAGGTTTTCTTGCACTATGTCAAAAAGCACGTCTATGTGTTCTTTGTCACTGTTAAGTGCCGCGATATATTCATAGCGTTCACCGCCAGCCTCCATAAAGTACTCGCGATTCTCTTCACCAATTTCTTCAATCGTTTCCAAACAATCGGCTGAGAAGCCAGGGCACATAACCTGAATGGATTTCACCCCTTTTTCAGGTAAAGACTTTAACGTTTCATCTGTATACGGTTTCAACCACTCTTCTCGACCAAAACGAGATTGGAAGGTTGTCATATATTCGTCGTGTGAAAGGCCAAGTTTCTCGGCAAGCAAACGCGACGTTTTGTGGCACTCGCAGTGATAGGGATCACCATTCATTAAATAGCGCTTAGGAATTCCGTGGTAAGACAAAATAAGCTTGTCCGCTCTTCCATGGGTTTCCCAATGCGCTTTTACTTTGTTCGCCAGCGCGGTGATGAAATTATCGCGGTCGTGATAGTGATTCACGAAGCGAAGTTCAGGTAACCAACGGCGAGAGGTGAAATCCTTAGCGATAGCATCAAATGTGGAGCCAGTTGTCGACGCGCTGTATTGAGGGTAAAGCGGTAAAACGACGAGTTTGCGTACGCCTTTTTCCAACATGGACTCGATGGTATCACCTATGGCGGGCTTGCCGTAGCGCATGGCAAAATCGACAATTACGTCATCACCATATTGGGCTTTGCAGCGTTCAGCAATAGCTGATGCTTGCGCTTTAGTAATAGCCATAAGTGGAGAGCCTTCTTCTGTCCATACGGTGGAATAAGCCTCTGCCGAGCGCTTGGGGCGAAAGTTTAGAATAATGCCATTTAATACAAACCACCAAATCGCTTTAGGCACTTCCACAACCCGCGGGTCAGAAAGAAACTCTTTCAAATAAGGGCGTAACGCCTGCTTAGTTGGCGCTTCCGGTGTCCCCAAATTCGTTACCAGTACGCCAATTTTATCTGGTTGCCCGTGAGTAAAACCTTTGTTCGATTTGTATTTCATGTATTCATAGTCCGAGAAGTACTGCGCTATATCCGTATTATACTGAATTACCTTAGATTATGATCTGCTATAACGCCAAAAAAGTGCGATTGCGCTAATAGATTTTAGGCATTAAAAAAGCGACAGGTGTTCTAAAATACTTTTCAAAAACACATGCCGCTTTTTTAGTTTGCTGCCGCATTAAGCGTGTGGCAGCACGTAAAGCTACCTATTTAAGGCTGATAGTAAGTCGCTGCGCCCGGGCCTACCGGCATACCGAGTAAGAACACCCAAATGTAGAACAAAATTGTCCAACCTACGATAAACACCATTGAGTAAGGCAGCATCATGGCAATGAGCGTGCCCATTCCCAAGTCTTTCTTGTACCTTGCAGCCATGGCTAAGATTAGTCCGAAATAGCTCATCATAGGTGCGATAACGTTTGTAACTGAATCACCAATACGGTATGCAGCTTGAATCACTTCAGGCGCGTAGCCTATGAGCATGAGCATTGGCACAAAAATAGGTGCTGTTACTGCCCATTGTGCTGATGCACTTCCTAGCGACAGGTTCACTACACCACACATCAAAATGAACAGAATAAACACCGCTGGGCCATCTAACCCTGCCGCTTGTAACGCCGCAGCACCTTTAACTGCTAATACTGTGCCTAAGTTTGTCCATTTGAAAAACGCAACAAACTGCGCAGCAAAGAATACTAACGTTATGTAAAGACCCATTGCCCCCATGCTTTTAGACATGGCATCAATAACGTCTTTATCATTTTTCATCGACTTGGTGACTTTACCGTAAACAAAACCAGGAATAGCAAAGGTGATAAAGATGAATGCAACAATGCCTTTAAGGAACGGAGAGCCCGCTACTTCACCTGTTTCTGGATGACGCAATATACCGTTTTCTGGCACTACCGTTAGCGCTAATATCGCGCAAACTATAACAAACGATATCCCTGCCCAACGCAGGCCTTTCTTTTCTAAATCCGTAGGCGCGTCCATTGATTGCTTGCCTAAATCTATGGAAGCATCAGCAGGGTCAAATTTACCGAGTCTCGGCTCAACAACCTTTTCGGTGACCAACGCTCCCATTGTGGCTACAACGAAGGTACTGATGAACATGAAGTACCAGTTTACTTCTGGGCCTACCATATAGTCGGGGTCAATCATGTGAGCAGCGGCTTCCGTGATACCCGACAACAGTGGGTCAACAGTTCCAAGCAGTAGGTTGGCGCTATAGCCAGCCGATACACCTGCAAACGCGGCGGCCAGACCCGCTAACGGGTGACGACCTAACGAGTGGAAAATCATCGCTGCCAGTGGAATAAGTACCACGTAGCCAAGCTCTGATGCTGTGTTTGAAATGATACCTGCGAAGACGATAGCAAAGGTCACGGCACGTTTAGAGGCATTCATCACCAATGCGCGCATAGCTGCCGACAAAAGGCCAGAATGTTCTGCTACCGATACACCAAGAAGCGCAACAAGTACGGTACCCAGCGGCGCAAAGCCAGTAAAGTTGGTGACCAAACCCGTTACTATTCGCTGCAAACCTTCTGCGCTCATCAGCGATATGACTTCAATCATACCGTCTTCTTCGCGCCCCTTTGCACCTATTGGGCGAGGGTCAGCCACAGCAATGTCAAAGTAACCAAGTATCCCACTAAGTAACACTATAAAAAGTGAAAGCAGAGCGAACAGCGTTACTGGATGTGGGAGCAGGTTTCCTAACCATTCCACCGTGGTGAGAAATCGCGAGAATAACCCACCTTGTCCGCCCCTATCATCGGCAGACACTGTATTTGTATTTTCCGTTGTCAAAATCTTCCCTCTGTCGTTTATTGACGTCTACCACACCAAGGTTAATGCTGGGAAGGCATCAACCTTGTACATAAATAGTGACGTGTTTTAATAATATTCAGGTGGTATTTTACCCGATTCTGTGAAAATTTGGCAGTAGGTAGGGTAAATGAAGGGTTAAGTCAGTGTATATTTTCCTAAAATTGCCCGGCTACGCTGATTAAATATAACCCGCTATATCATACCTTTAGCCTTTTGAAAGGCGTAAAAAAACCAGTCTAAAAAGACTGGTTTTTAAAGCTTCAAATTACGGCTATTTAGTTACCGTTTGACTTGTTCATATACTTGAAGAAGTCGCTATCTGGTGCAATAACCATGACATCTTGTTTGCTGTTAAAGCTTTGCTTATACGCATCCATACTGCGCAGGAAGCTGTAAAAATCAGCGTTCTTTGAGTAAGCGTCAGCGTAAATTTGTGCCGCAATCGCATCACCTTCACCGCGAAGTTGTCGAGCATTACGCTCAGCATCAGCAAGCATTACCGTTACCTTAGCATCGATGTTCGCCTTAATGACTTCGGCTTGCTCTTGACCTTCTGAACGGTGCTCACGAGCTACGGCGGCACGCTCTGCGCGCATACGCTGGAAGATCGAGTTGCTCACCTCAGTAGGTAAGTTAATCTGCTTAACGCGTACGTCTACAATTTCAATACCAAGCTCGTCAGACGATGTAGAAGCTTGTTCCATTGCTTGGTTCATAAGCGCTGAACGCTCACCAGAAACGATTTGTGCAATAGTACGAGTACCAAACTCAGAACGTAGGCCGTTGTTTACTTTTTGCTTCAGTAGCGCTTCTGCTTGCAGCTTGTTGCCCCCCGTTGATAGATAGTAACGTGCAAAGTCTTCTATGCGCCACTTAACATAAGAGTCAACAATCAGGTCTTTCTTCTCGCTTGTTACAAAGCGGTCTGGTGATCCATCTAACGTTTGAATTCGCGCATCAAGAACACGGACTGAATCGATAAATGGAAGTTTAAAGTGAAGGCCTGGTTCAAATACTTTTGTATCGCCGGTCGCATCGTCTCTTTGCACTTTACCAAACTGAATAACAATGGCGCGCTCGCCTTCTTTAACTGCAAACAGTGAGCCTGATGCAAGCATTACAAGAAGAACAAATACTGCAATTAACAAATTCTTCATTGTGCTTATCTCCCCTCTCTGTAGCTATCGCCACGCAAGCCCATACTTGGCGAGCTGTTGCGGCTGCGGCCGTTAGCATCAGTTACTGGTGCTTGTAAGCCTTCCAGTGTATTGCGAGTATTCTTGTTATTAGTTGATTGCTGGCGTTCCATAATCTTATCTAAAGGCAAATACATCATGTTATTGCCGCCTTTACTATCAACCATGATCTTGCTGGTATTACCCAACACTTCTTCCATGGTCTCTAGATAAATACGCTCGCGAGTAACTTGAGGAGCACGCTCATATTGTGGAAGCAGCTCTTCAAAACGTGCCACTTCACCCTGCGCTTCCAACGTTACACGCTCTTTATAGGCTTGCGCTTCTTCATTCATACGATTTACTTGACCACGTGCACGTGGCTCAATCTCTCTCGCATAAGCTTCAGCTTCACGAATGAAGCGCTGTTGATCTTCCTGTGCAGCAATGGCATCATCGAATGCATCTTTAACTTGCTCAGGTGGACGAGCATCACGGAAGTTCATATCGATAATGGAAACACCCATGTTGTAGGGTTCAATGATAGCTTGTAGCTCTTCCCAAACGCGCTGACGCGTTACCTCACGACCGTCAGTCAACACATCATCCATCTTAGAGTGACCAACAACGTAGCGAATAGCACTATCAAGCGACTGGCTTAAGCTCTGCTCAGGGCTTTCAACGGCAAACGTCCAACGATACGGATCTACAACGCGAAATTGCATTTCCATTTGAACGCTTACCACGTTTTCGTCTTCTGTAAGCATAGAACCTGAAGATGACTGGTCGCGAATTGACTGAACATCTACAGGAATAACTGAATCAATAAACGTTGGTGCCCAACGAAGACCTGGTTCAACCTGCTCGTGATACTCACCAAAACGAAGGACTACGCCGCGCTCTGCTTCACGAATGGTGTAAAAGCCACTAATGAACCAAATTACGACAAGTAAACCTACAAGAATACCAGCACCAATACCGCCTAGGCTTTTGCCTGAGCCGCCACCGTTGCCACCTGACTTTCCAAACTTACCAAATAAGTTTTTAAACACATCGTCCAAATCTGGGGGACCTTGCTCTTTCCCACCGCGATTCTTCCACGGGTCGTTATTATTGCCACCCGGCTCATTCCAAGCCATGCTGATACTCCATAGATTACTGTTATATTTTTGAATTTCGCATGCTCAATGCAGTGACTAGCACTGACTAATGTCGCACAACATACTCTGATATTCCGTTTTCCAGACGCTTTTCAAGCCTGTTCCAGTCAGCGGCGGGCATTCTTACATCAACTACCCAGTCTCCCTGACTGTCGTATTCTTCACTAGCAATACAGTTTAGTTCGAACAACACGCCGCGCAATCGACTTTGTGCAGGCGGAATCTTCAACGTGTAATTCACCATGCTTTTACCTAAACATTCGGTTAAAGCTTGGCTCAATAATTCCGTTCCTTCGCCTGTTTGTGCAGATAGCCACACTCTAACAGGCACGCCTTCGTCGTTTCTTTCTATACGCGGTTGAACGTCGTCTAGTTTATCAATCTTATTACAGATTAGTAATTGTTGAATCTCTCCAGCTTCAATTTCTGCAAGTACATCATTAACTTCATCCATGGTTTCGCGATATTTTGCATCAGCAATATCAACCACATGGAGCAGTAAATCTGCTTCTTGAGTCTCTTGAAGCGTTGCTTTAAACGCAGCAACGAGGTCGTGGGGAAGATGACGAATAAAACCAACCGTGTCGGCCAAAATAGCGGGACCAACATCTTTTAACTCGATTTTACGTAACGTGGGATCTAGCGTTGCAAACAGCTGATCGGCAGCGTAAACGTGTGAATCGGTAATGGTGTTAAACAGCGTCGATTTTCCCGCATTCGTATAGCCAACTAAGGATACCGTTGGAATTTCAGCGCGTTTGCGCGAGCGGCGACCCTGCTCGCGTTGCTTTTGCACTTTTTCCAAACGACGAAGAATGGCTTTAATACGACCACGAAGTAGTCGACGGTCAGTTTCTAGCTGTGTCTCACCTGGACCACGAAGACCAATACCACCTTTTTGACGCTCAAGGTGGGTCCATCCTCTGATGAGACGAGTTGAGATATGCCTCAACTGGGCTAGTTCGACCTGGAGCTTCCCCTCGTGTGTTCTTGCGCGCTGCGCAAAAATATCAAGAATTAGCCCCGTTCTATCTAACACCCGGCATTTACACACCGCTTCTAAATTACGCTCCTGAGAAGGAGAAAGCGCGTGGTTGAAGATAACAACGTTGGCATCGTGAGCTTTCACTGCCGCTGCTATTTCCTCTGCCTTACCTGAACCAACAAAAAACTTAGCATGAGGCGCACTGCGCGAAGTCGTAATAACTTCTACCGCATTAACCCCTGCTGAAGACACAAGTAATTCAAGCTCACTTAAGTCTTCTTTACTGCTCTCGTCGGAAAAATTAACATGAACAAGTACAGCCTGTTCACCGGCTTCATAACGGTCAAACAAGCGCGTTACCTTTTAAATTATTCACCTTTAGTATTTTCAGAATCTCCTGCGCTAGGCATTGTGATAGCGCGTGCTGGAACAACAGTAGAAATCGCGTGCTTATACACCATTTGGCTTACTGTGTTCTTCAGTAAAATTACGAACTGGTCGAAAGACTCAACCTGTCCCTGAAGTTTAATACCGTTTACCAGATAAATTGATACTGGAATCCGTTCCTTACGCAAAGCGTTCAAGAATGGGTCTTGTAAAGATTGCCCTTTAGCCATTTGATATCCTTAGTTTTTATTATTCGTGATAGGAATTTCACTATCACTGCACGTCTAATATATACCACACTCAAACATTTAAAGTGTGACTTTCGCTGTAATTTTAGTCAAATTATCGTTAGCAAATGTGTCTAGCCATGTAACCTGCTCCCAGCCCCGTAACCACGTGAGTTGACGCTTGGCGAGCTGTCTTGTAGCGATAATGCCTCTTTCACGCATTTCTGCGTAACTCAATTGGCCGTCTAGGTACTGCCACATCTGTCTGTACCCTACCGAACGAATAGAAGGCAAATCTTCATGAAGATCACTGCGTTCGTAGAGCTTTACTACTTCTTTCTCGAACCCTTGCTCCAACATCAAATCAAAGCGGGTCGCTATACGTTCGTGCAACACTGCCCTGTCTGCGGGCGCTATGGCAAATTGTGCAATGTTATAAGGGCACTTTTCACCCTCTTGTTGTTGCCAATGTGTCAACGTCTTGCCGGTACTCCTATACACTTCCAGCGCACGGGTAATTCGCTGTGGGTCGTTGGGGTGAATTCTCTCACCACTAATTGGGTCTACACCACGTAATTCATCGTGTAATTTAGACCAACCCAAGCGTTGTGCCTGCTGTGTTATTTCGTCCCGTATCTTTTCATCTGACTTAGGTAGTGGCGAAATTCCATTTATCAAGGCATTAAAGTACATCATTGTACCTCCAGCCAAAATTGGCACCTTGCCACGCGCTAAAATATCGCCAATAAGCGCATTGGTGTCGTTTACAAATCGCGACACCGAATAGCTTTGAGCAGGATCAATAATATCAATAAGATGATGCACTACACCTGCTTGCTCTTCCTGCGTAGGTTTAGCAGTGCCGATGTCCATACCTTTATATACAAGGGCTGAATCAACACTAATTACTTCGCTTTCAACCTTGGCCGCTATATCAAGCGCCAAGCCTGTCTTGCCTGATGCCGTGGGGCCCATAATTGCTATTACTGGCAATGCAGAATTTATGCCATTGGACACCTTATTCTCCCCATACATCCAGCACTGAATTCAAAGGGCGCACTTTAGCAAATTGCTCAATAATTTCCCATTGTTTCACTTCGCTCTGCTGATCCAACCAGTACCACAGCGCATTCAATGTCGCTTCATCTAAAACATGTTCAGGCAAAACCAATGACTTTACGGCATCATCAAGCGAATTTACTTCATCATTTAGTTCAACTAATAAAAAGTATTCAAACCACTTCAGCCACGGCAAGTGCCTGGTGCCGGCTGGCACCTGTTGCAGCCGATATTTGCCAGCCACTTTATTCACTTCAAAATGCGCGTCGTTTAGCAGTGTAACCAGTTGCTCATTGACGTTTTTGAGTGAAACAGCAACGGGCATTAACAACGGTTGCCCATGCTGCGCTTTTAAAAATAGTTCGCTTAACCAGATATTTGCAACTTTAGTTGCATAAAGAAGGTAAATTTTTTCTGATTTTGGGTAAATTCTACTCTGGGAAGTTAGATTAACGTGCTCTACAACGGGCATCGGGTCTGCATTGTTATTAATAATGTCGCTATTTGGCGTCATTAACGCATTGTAATTTGACTGATATGCCGCGGTTGGCCCTCGACTTTGCTTATGTGCAGCGCCACCACTTCGTCCACTACTGGCACTCCCCGAGGAGGTATTTCTTGGACTGCCTGTAAATTGTCCATAAGGCTGTGGCGCGCCTTGAGAGACTCCCCCCGTCGAGTAACGAGAAGACTCGTTGAACGCCTGTGTATTATCCGAGGTTTGATTCTGTAAAGGCCTAATGTAATCGTGTTCTACCTGAGAAGACATGAAATCTGAGCCCGAAGGACGGTTTGCATCCATTCCTGATAAAGGCTGTTCTTCGGTCATGGCGTGCAGCGCATCACTCACGGTTTTACAGATAAAGTCGTGTACCAATCTGCCTTGTTGAAACCTCACCTCATGCTTGGCGGGATGAACATTTACATCCACATCTTTAGGGTTAACCGTTAAGTACACCACAAAGCTTGGTTGCTCCACCACACCCCAAACGCTTTCGTACGCTTGGCGAATAGCGTGCATAATAAGCTTATCTCGCATGCCTCTGCCGTTAACAAAACTGAACTGGCAATCATTACTGCTGCGAAGCATGGCCTCATTACCTAGCCAAGCATCAATGTGAAGACCTTCATACTCGGTACTAATATGTACGGCGTTTTGAACAAACTTTTGTCCAACCACAGCGCCAATTCGGGTGGCTAAACTGCCTTCCTTATCGGCGATAAAGCGCTTTGCTACTTTATCGTTGTGTTTTAAAACAAATGAAACCTTGGGATAGCTCAGTGCTATGCGTTTTATGACTTCTTCAATATGCTGAAATTCGGTTTTTTCGGTGCGTAAAAACTTACGTCTTGCTGGCGTGTTGTAAAACAGATCTGCCACGTCAATTGTGGTGCCAACAGGGTGGGCCGCTGGCTGGATATTTACCGCCATTTCCCTACCCTCACAGTAGGCCTGCCACGCCTCACCTTGAGACTCAGTGCGCGATGTCAGTGTTAACCGGCTTACCGAGCTAATACTGGCTAGCGCTTCGCCACGAAAGCCAAGAGAGAGAATTTGTTCTAAGTCATCCAGAGTGGTGATTTTGCTGGTTGCATGGCGACTCAATGCCAGCTGCAGTTCACTTTTGACAATGCCAGACCCATTGTCTTTTATTCTGATGCGTTTGTGGCCACCTTTTTCGATATCGATTTCTATTTTGGTGGCACCAGCATCAAGGCTGTTTTCTAGTAATTCTTTAACCACAGACGCGGGGCGCTCAACCACTTCACCCGCGGCAATCTGGTTTGCAAGTTGGGGAGATAAAAGCTGTATAGGCAAAGGACTACCCTATGAAATTAACTATATGGATTTGTGGCGATACGACATGTAAGTGCAACAAGTGCTGAAAAAGCCTATGGAACAAAACTTTGGTTTATGTTCTCGGAATATTTAGTACCTGGCCTACTCGTACAACATCACTTGAAAGATCATTCGCTGCTTTGATACTGCTTACTTTTACATTGTAACGCTGTGCTAATAACGAGAGCGACTCGCCGCTTCTTACTTTGTGCGTTCGGTTATTCGCCCTTTCTTGTGCCCACAGTGTACCATCAGGGGGAACTTGCTTGAAGTAACGCTCAGTCGCATTAAACATGGCATTCGCTAAGCGTTCGCGATGTTTAGACCAGTTCAGATTCTTCTCTTCTTGCGGATTAGAAATGAAGCCTACTTCAACCAAAATAGAGGGGATGTCAGGCGCTGTCAAAACTGCAAAACTGGCGGCTTGTGGCCTTCTCTTATGAAGACTGGTCACCTGCTTTAATTCTTCTACCACTTTATTGCCTAAATCGTGGCTGGTCGCCATGCTGTGATCCATCGATAAACCCAGTATGGTTTCAGTTAGATATCGCTCGCTTGACTTGTCATTGATAACCTCAGCAGCTCCACCTAATAGTTCCGAGTGGCGTTCAGATTTTTCTAGCCATCGACCTAGTTCGGTATCGGCTCTTCGCATGGATAATACCCATACCGAACCGCCACGTGGTTGAGGCTGACTAAACGCATCGGCGTGAATAGAAATAAGCAGGTCGGCTTTTTTCTCGCGCGCAATTTCAGGGCGTCGATTAGGAGAGACATAATAATCATCGCCACGGGTCATGATAGCGCGCATGCCTCGCTCCCGATTTATCATGTCTTCCAGCTTTTTAGCGATACTCAGCGTGATGTGCTTTTCATAGGTACCAGCCGGACCAATTGAACCTGGGTCATGACCACCATGCCCGGCGTCGATGGCGACGATAATGTCTCGGTCTCGGGCGCTGGTAGAATCATCAATAACGACAGAGCCAGTTGATGCCGACGCTGATAACGTTGGCGGCGGCTTCGGCGCGCTATCTGGTAAATCGACAACCAGCCTGTGTCCGTAAGCACCATCGGGGGTTACTGCAAATAACGAGGGCTTTGTATTTCTATTAAGCTCAACAACCACTCTTGCAGATGACTTGTTTTTCGGCGTGGAGTAGCGCAGCTTTTTAATCAAATCACCGCTGTTTTCAATACCAGAAAGCTTAGCGGTGTCGCTGGTGTTGTTAAGATCGATGACAAGCCGAAGCGGATTTTTAAGTGTAAAATAGGTGAACTCTGGCGCTGATTTCATATCGAAAACAACGCGCGTATTGTCCGGCGACGGCCATATCCTAACCCCGTCGATGTTATTTTGCGCACCGTGTGCGAATTGCACGACGAAACACAATAATAATACCGAAACTATACTGCGCACCATAATTAGCCTTTCTGTTATTGTTATGCTGCTCTCGTCAACTCCGGAGCGGCTATTTATTCAGTTTTTCTTTCATTTCGCATTTGCGCTAAACGCGCTTGCATTGCTGAAGCAATTTAGCACCGTGGGCACTTTTTGCTTCCAAATTAAACTGCCTACCCGATGGCGTAATATTTATACTAATCACTAAGTCTGGGGATGCCAAGTATTCGCCCCCTTTTTCCGACCATTCAATAAGCGCGATAGCGCCCGAACCAAAGTAATCGCGAATTCCCATGAACTCTAACTCTTCTGGGTCGGCTAAGCGATACAGGTCGAAGTGATAGATATTGACGCCATCCAACTCATAAGGTTCAACCAATGTATAGGTTGGACTTTTAACGCTACCTGAATGACCTAAAGATTGAATGAAATATCGGCTAAATGTCGTTTTCCCTGCACCTAAGTCGCCGTTTAAATAAATAACAGCATCGGTAGGGAGTTGACTCGAAACAGCCTGCGCTAAATCTCTGGCAAGCTGCGCAGTATCATCTACTTCATTAGCAAAAAAAGAGGTATGCGGGTAAGACATCAACAATATTCCACAGTAATAGAAAGCCGAATAACACAGTAGATGCCTGCCCGTTCAAGACAAAACCACGCTAACTAGTGGTTTATAAGCGCACGTACTGCGTCAAACAAATCGCTCGCTATCATACCACGTTGACCATACAGTTGGGCAATATCATCGCCAGCCTTAGCATGAAGCACTACACCATATTTCGCTGCAATATCTGTTTCTACGCCTTGCGCGAGCAACGCGCCCAATATTCCGCTTAATACATCACCGCTTCCTGCGGTAGCCATACCTGGATTACCGTGACGGCAAACCCAGGTTTTCTTTTCATTGTCGATAAGCGTGCCCGCCCCTTTTAGTACACAGACCGCATGGTATCGCTGTGAGCACTGCCTTGCGTAGTTAAAACGGTCGCTTTCTACATCATCAATAGAAACACCGAGTAAACGCGCAGCTTCGCCCGCGTGAGGGGTTAAAATACTGTCAGACAAGGTGTACGCGGTTGACTGCTTACACAATAGATTTAGCGCGTCAGCATCAATGACCACAGGCTTATTTTGGCTTTGACAGTGTTTCATGGTGGTTTCAAATGCGCTTTCTGCCCATTCATCTTGCCCAAGACCGGGTCCAATAACCACACAGGTTGCCCAAGCTAATGCATCTTCCAAATTAAAGTCGGTGACCATGAGTTCAGGTCTGCCTGCACTGACCTGAATGACTGACGACTCATGGGTATACACGCGTACCATGCCCGCACCACTTCTCAGTGCGGCTTCACTGGCGAGTCGAATGGCACCTGCTGTTCCGCGGTTACCGCCAATGCACAACAGTCGACCATAAGTCCCTTTATGACTGTTAATCTCCCGTGGCCCCATACCTTTAAAGTGGTCGATATTTAGCATGGTCGCGCTCGCTTTAGCTAATGCTTGGAACGCTTTGCCGATACCCAAATCCGCATACACTAACTTACCGCACGATTGTTTACCCGCACCAGTAACAAGCCCCGGCTTAATGCCTACAAAAGTAACGGTGATATCAGCCTGAACACATCGCCCTAGGCTCTGTCCTGTATTTGCATCAAGCCCTGACGGCACATCAACGCTTACTACCGGTGTTGATGACGCATTCACCGCATCAATGATGTCTGCAAACTCATTGCGAATATAGCTATTAATACCTGTACCAAGAAGCGCATCAATCACTACGTCAGACTTCTCGAGGAGCGCAGCGTCAAACCCATTGATACTGCCTCCTGAATCGAGCCAGCGCTGCTGTGCTTTGCCAGCATCACCTTCCAGCGTACGTTCAGGCTCAACCGCACATAAATGCACTTGTTTACCCGCAAGTTTTGCGTTTATTGCTGCAATGTAGCCGTCACCCGCATTGTTACCTTGGCCCACCAGCACTAAGTAAACGTCTGAGTTTGGCATAAGCTCAAGACACTGCTTAAACACCACATCACCAGCTCGTTGCATCAAGGTGAACATATCGCAGCCCGAATTCGCGGCGGCTTGTCCCTCATTTTCCCTAACCTGATCGGCCCGAAATAATTTGTATGATAAACTTGACGTTAATTGAGTATCTAGCATGAGCACATGTCCGAATTTAGTTCTATCGACCTTGTTGAATTAACCAACAATATCAAGGCTTGGGGTACAGCGCTAGGCTTTCAGCAGGTTGGCATCAGCGATATTGATCTACATCAGCACGAGGCACACCTTCAGGAATGGTTAGACAATGGGTATCACGGTGACATGGCCTTTATGGAGAGTCATGGGATGAAGCGTGCCCGGCCTGATGAGTTGGTCCCAGGGACATTACGGGTTATCAGCGTTCGCATGAACTACTTACCTCCCGACGCCTCGTTTGCTAAGCATTTAAAAAAGCCAGAAATAGGATACATCAGCCGCTATGCATTGGGCCGTGACTACCACAAAGTGCTGCGCAAACGTCTGAAGCAATTGGGAGAGAAAATCACCGCATCCTTGGCGCATACCCAATATCGCCCGTTTGTAGACTCAGCCCCCGTGTTGGAACACGCTATTGCTGAAAAAGCGGGTATTGGCTGGACGGGGAAACACAGCCTGACACTCAACAAAAAAGCCGGCTCTTGGTTCTTCTTAGGTGAGCTGTTCATCAATTTGCCATTACCCACTGACTCACCAATTGAAGAGGGTTGCGGCACCTGCACGGCGTGTCTAACCATCTGCCCGACCAATGCAATTGTTGCGCCTTATAAAGTAGATGCCCGTCGCTGTATTTCCTATCTCACCATTGAATCAGACAAAGATATTCCCGAAGATTTGCGCCCCATGATGGGCAATCGCATTTATGGCTGTGACGATTGCCAACTTGTTTGCCCTTGGAATCGCTTTGCGGATGTTACCAGTGAAGAAGATTTCCACCCGCGACAAGTGCTACACGGCCAAAGTCTCAATGCGCTTTTCGGCTGGTCTGAAGAAACCTTCTTGCGCAATACGGAAGGCTCTCCCATCAGGCGGATTGGCTTTGAGAAGTGGCAGCGTAATATTGCCGTTGCGTTAGGAAACGCTCCGTATGATGAACAAAGCATTCTGCTTTTGAAAGAAAGACGAGGGAGCGTGAGTGACTTGGTGGACAGACATATTGATTGGGCTCTTAAGCGGCAGCAAGAGAAGCAACAAGCGTCTGATGCAAAAAACAGGCAGCAAGCGCGGCTTATTCGCGTAATTGAAAAAGGTTTACCAAGAGACGCCTAACGCCAGTACACGTTTGAATAAGGCATACCGCGAATTCAATTGGCGATATACACGTTTTGGGGTTAACCCGCTGAGGCAAGCTGACTGTTTAAATCGGCCTGAGTGCTATTCCGATAACGCACACGAGCATTTGGCGAATGGGATGCGGCGAAAGAAACGTTAAGTTTGAGGCCTCGCTGTGCCACTTGCGTGGTTATGATAGGCGAGCCGAATTCCCACCACGGTTCCTGTTCCAATGCTTCAATAACTCGCGACAGCTCAGTTTCAGAACCGTCATACTCACCCGTTATTTCGCAATGTCCGTTCTCACATTTTACCGAGTCTAAAACAAAGCGCTCGTTGTTAGGCGGCAGCGCAAAAAACGTATTGAGTGAGCCTTCGGTTTTAGTGTAGAAAACCTCTGGCGCCATGATTTGGACATTCTCAGCAACGGGGGCAACATTCATCTCGCCGTTTTTCGTAACGCTTGTATCCAAGAGCACCGCACCTGCTTCATTTGAAACCAACTTGGCGGCGGGCTTAATAACTTTCAGCTCACTCGTTTCGGTGGCACGAGAGCGCGCTAACACATTGGTTAGTCGCTCTTTTTCTGCATTGGATTCACTGAGTTGGTGTTGATAGCCAGAAAATTTATACCCTGCTATCAATGCAAACGCTATCAGCAACAACACAAGCCACGTTTTCATTTTACTTCCTTTATCGAAGTCGCTTACTTGTGATATTGCTTACTAAGTTCATGTACCGCATTAACGAACACACCTGCATTTTCAGGTGGTACGTCTAGATGGATACCGTGACCTAAATTAAATACGTGACCGCTACCTTCACCGTAACCTTCTAGAATGGACGCCACTTCTTGCTCAATTCTTTGCGGTTGAGCATACAGCATTGATGGATCCATATTACCTTGAAGTGCAACTTTATCGCCAATGCGCGCACGCGCTTCTTTAATGTCGATAGTCCAGTCTAAACCTACTGCGTCACAGCCTGTCGCCGCAATCGATTCTAGCCACATGCCACCGTTTTTGGTGAACAAGGTAACAGGTACTTTACGGCCTTCATTTTCACGGGTCAGCCCACTTACAATGCGCTCCATGTACTGAAGCGAGAATTCTTTGTAGTCACGAGGAGATAACACGCCACCCCAAGTATCAAATACCATGACTGACTGCGCGCCCGCAGCGATTTGAGCATTTAAATACTCAGTAACAGAATCAGCCAGTTTTGCTAGTAACGCATGAAGCGTTGCTGGCTCAGCAAATGCCATTTTCTTGATTTTGGTAAAGGCTTTACTTGAACCACCTTCAATCATGTAAGTCGCGAGTGTCCAAGGGCTTCCAGAAAAACCAATTAATGGCACTTCACCTTTAAGCTCACGGCGAATAGTACGAACGGCATTCATTACGTACTGTAATTCACCTTCTGGATCAGGAAGGCCTATTTTATCCACATCCGCTTTACACGTGATTGGATTTTTAAAGCGAGGGCCTTCACCTGTTTCAAAGTAAAGACCGAGGCCCATCGCATCTGGAATGGTCAAAATATCCGAAAAGAGAATTGCAGCGTCGAGAGGAAAACGACGTAAAGGTTGTAGCGTCACCTCACATGCAAGTTCTGCATTCTTGCACAACGACATAAAATCGCCTGCTACTGCACGAGTCGCTTTGTACTCTGGGAGGTAGCGCCCGGCTTGTCGCATCATCCATACAGGTGTGACATCAACCGGCTGCTTAAGTAACGCACGTAAGTAACGATCGTTCTTTAACGCGGGCTTATCAACACTGGGGAAATTTTGCGACATATAACTCACCTAAATTACTGAAGATATTTGAGCGCGAAAGTATACCAGTATTCTTAACTAAGGTGTGCTAAAACCTGTATTAAAAAATCAATGTTTTAACGACAAATCGGTGTAGTGTCGATTATTAAAGACAAACAATACTTGAACATTACTTTAAAAAGACGCTTGCACTTAAAGTGAGTGTTTGCTATTACTATAACCGTTAAAGAAAAGAAGCCCTACATGGGACCGTGCTAAACTTATTGAAACCCTGCTTCGGCAGGGTTTTTTATTTGTCGCCGATCAGAGACACCGTTTCAGCAATTAATTGTCCCGCAATAGACACTTTCGGTGGAATAGTCGGCAGCGCATCTATATCAAACCATTGCGCATCATCTATCTCGTTCTCCTGACAACGAATTTCCCCTTCGTCATACTCGGCAACAAACCCGACCATTAAGGAATGTGGAAATGGCCATGGCTGACTATTGTAATAGCGCAAGTTTTTAACCTTAACGCCAACTTCTTCGAAAACTTCTCTGTGGACCGCTTGCTCCAGACTTTCACCACTTTCTACGAAGCCTGCAAGGGTTGAATACATATTGGATTCTCGGTGGCGAACGCCTTTGGCCAACAATATTTTTTCGTTGTCGTGTATAGAAACAATGATACAGGGAGACACTCTTGGATAACTGCGATGTTGACAGCGGTGACAATGCATTGCCATTTCCCAATCTACGCGTTCAGTCTTGGCTCCACATTGCCCGCAAAATTGATGAGTACGCAAGAAGTGGATGTATTGCCAGGCTCGCCCAATAACGGAAAAGGCAATATCGTATTCGGCAAAAAGAAGCTGTCTAAGCGATACCCGTTCCCAACCGGGTTCGTCAACATGCTCAGCGCCCAAATCAACAACATATACGGGCAGATCTCTATGCGCCGTCTCATTGAGCGGCGGAAGTTGATGAATTTCATCGATATAAGATGCTAAAAATGGAATATCACTCAGGTAAGCAACGGGGATAGACTCAGACGATTCTTGTACTACAATTTTGCCGCGACTAAAAACTACCCACAGGGCTTGCTGAGCAGCTAGTTTCGCCTCATCCAACTTTATCATCATTGCACATCACTCCTGTTCTTTAATGCTTCATACTACACTAAATACTGAGCGTATAGATCGCCACCATACATTTTGAAACGAACTTTTTCGCGCAAAATTTGTGTCGCTAGTGCACAGTGTTATACTGAAACTTATTGTCGCTAAACGGGTAACACATCAAAATGTTGCAACAGTTAGAAAGCGTTAAATCAAAATGGGGCGGGAAAAGCCAGGTTATTGACCGCTGGTTAATGGACAGACAGGCACTGTTAGTTTCTTTCTGTGAACTAGCAGGTATTAACAAGCGAAGCGAGTGTTTACCTGACCCAGATGAAATAGACAACTTTTGCAGCGCATTACTCGATTATTTGTCGGTAGGACACTTTGAGGTTTTCGATATGTTGGTTGAAAACGACAATGAAGGCCTTGCACTACGAGATAAACTTTACCCCAGATTGACAAAAACCACTGACGCAGCACTCGCATTTAATGATACGTTTGCACAAGCAGTAACGCCCGAGCAGGCAGCTGAATTTGACTCAGCGCTAGCCAAGCTTGGTGAGACATTAGAAGAGCGTTTTGCCTTGGAAGATGAGTTAATAGCTCATGTACACACTAAAAAACGTGATCCAGAAGTGACGCTTTAATATAACAATGAAAGTCGAGTTTACGGTTATCATCAATGAACAAAACCACACTTATTCATAAGGCACGGGCTTATTGCGAGCAACGCGGCGCCAGATTCACACCGCTTAGAGAAAAGGTGTACGAAATTCTTGTTTCAAAGCACGGCCCTATGGGTGCTTATGAACTACTCGACTCACTAAAAGAAACAGAGTCTAGTGCCAAACCTGCGACAGTCTATCGCGCCCTTGATTTTCTTCTCGATTTTGGGTTTATTCACCGTTTAGAGTCTACGAATGCGTTTGTGGCCTGCTATCATTTTGGTTGTAACCACCCTGTTCAGTTTCTAATTTGTGACAGCTGTGGTGATGTTGCTGAAATTCAATCTGAAGGTCTTCAAGAGACCCTTGATAGCCAAGCAAAGCAACACGGATTCAAAGTATCGAAACAAACTATAGAGGCCCATGGATTATGTGCCGATTGTCAACAAACGGAAGATCACGCTGCGCAGGAGAGTGTACATGAATGCTGATTTTGTGAACCCGTTTATTGCTGGTCTTTTGAACGTGCTTGAAACCATGGCTCAAACTAAATTGACCCCGGGCAAGCCCAAGCGCAAACAAAGTGATATCGCCAAAGGCGATGTATCGGGGCTAATTGGCATGGTGGGCCCTGACGTTCGCGGCTCTATGTCTATTACTTTTGACGAGTCTTTGGCCCTGACTATAATGGAGAGAATGGTTGGCGAGCGCCCTGAGAAGCTTGATGCAGAAGTAGGCGACATGGTTGGCGAAGTTACCAACATGATTTGCGGTAACGCAAAACGAGACCTTGCTGAACGGGGTTACGAGTTTGGAATGGCAACACCCATTGTTGTATCAGGAAAGCAACATACGATTAGTCACCAGGTTGATGGTGCTAAAATTATTCTTCCTTTCATGTGCGACGAAGGATTAGCGCATTTGGAAATCTGTTTTGACAAATAATTTCTGGCAGTCTGAAAAAATTACACTCGACAGCTACCCGAGAGGATTTCACCTGATAACACAGCAGGTGGAATCTGCAATACCCAGTATTCGTCATGTTGAAGTCGGCCTTTTGCACCTATGGCTTCAGCATACAAGCGCTAGTTTGACAATCAATGAAAATGCCGACCCTACAGTGAGGCATGATATGGAAGCGTTCTTCAACCATAGTGTAAAAGAAGAGCTTTCTTTTTTCAGGCATACTTATGAAGGTAAAGATGATATGCCTGCTCACTTAAAATCGAGTATACTAGGGTGTCAACTTACTATACCTGTCCAACAAGGCAAGCTTGCACTTGGCACGTGGCAGGGTATCATGCTCGGCGAACACCGAGATCATGGTGGAAGACGAACAATTATTGCCACATTACAAGGGATCGCAGCCTAACCCATATTATAAATGGCACAATTTGTGCTTACATTAAACGTTAAGCACAACACAAAATTATCAAAAATCGGTAATCACTCAACGTTAAACAGGATGTGACTATGAAACAACACTTTAAAATGGCAGCGCTATCTCTTGCTGTAATTTCTTCGACTAATGCATTTGCACAAGACTCTTCTGAGCCAGAGTACAAAAACTGGTTTGGTTTGTCTGGCATGTATTACAACACTGACGACTCACGTCCGTTAGATCTAACTGACGGCGGCCTTTACGACGATGGTCGTGGCGTAGCTTTTGAATACGGTTTCCGGTTTACTCAAAGCTGGGCAGCACGTGTTGAATTTACAGCCCTAGACCTTGATTATGCAGGCGGCGGTGATGAAAGCGGTGAAATGGTTGGTGTTGACGCACTATACTTCATGCCAAATGATGCATGGTTCGTTTTTGGTGGTGTTAAGCGTCAAGCAGTAGGCGAATCAACTACGCTTGGTAACATCGGTATCGGTAAACACTGGGACATCCACGAAGATGTTAAACTTGTTACTGAAATCGCCGCTTATCACGACTTCGGTGAAGATTACAATGACTACAGTGTTAAAGTTGGTATCGCGATCCCATTTGGTAAAGGCACTCCTGCCGCACCTAAAGACAGCGACAACGATGGCGTTGTAGATAGCAAAGACCAGTGCCCAATGACACCAGCGGGTGTTCGTGTTGACGCAAATGGTTGTAGCATCGATGATGATAACGATGGCGTTCTAAACAACGTTGACCAGTGTCCTAACACTCCAGCTGGCACTAAAGTAGATGCAACTGGCTGTGCAATTAAAGATTCGGACAACGACGGCGTTGTAGACAGCAAAGATATGTGCCCTGATACACCAGCTGGCGTAAAAGTTGATGCAAAAGGTTGTACAGTATTTGACGAAGAGACAGTAGAAATCACACTACGCGTTCTATTCGACAACGAAAGTGCTGTAGTTAAAATGCCGAAAGATCCAGAAATCTCTGAATTTGCTGAGTTCATGAAGCAGTATCCTTCAACAACTGCGGTAATTGAAGGTCACACTTCTGCACCAGGTAGTGAAGCTTACAACATGGACCTTTCTAAGCGTCGTGCTGCGAACTTCAAAGAAGTTATGGTAGACATGTACGGTATCGAAGGTTCTCGTTTAGAGACTATCGGTTACGGCGAAACTCAGCTTCTAGACAAAGGTAAGAATGCTGAAGCACACCGTGTTAACCGTCGCATTTCAGTGACAGTTAAAGACACAGTGAAAGTAGCTGAAGAAAAGTAATTCATTGTATATGAATTGAAAAAGGCGCCTTACGGCGCCTTTTTTGTGTCTGAAATACTTTAACTTGTTAACCCTTAAAATGTAGACCGTGGCCGCGCTCGAAGCCTTTAGTCGCTATAAGAGGGGCTAATATTCGTCGGCTATGGCAGGGCCTGCATAGTTGTCAAATCGTGAGAACTGACCTTGGAACGTAAGTCGACAGGTACCAATTGGGCCGTTACGCTGTTTACCAATAATAATCTCTGCAATGCCCTTATACTCACTGTTTTCGTGATAAACCTCATCACGATAAATAAACATAATAAGGTCGGCATCCTGCTCGATAGAGCCAGACTCACGAAGGTCAGAGTTTACAGGACGTTTATCGGCGCGTTGTTCTAGCGTACGGTTAAGCTGTGAAAGGGCAACTACCGGCACTTCAAGCTCTTTAGCCAATGCTTTCAGTGACCGTGAGATTTCAGCAATTTCCAAAGTTCGGTTGTCGCTAAGAGAAGGTACACGCATCAGTTGGAGGTAATCGACCATGATAAGGCTGATGCCGCCACGTTCGCGAGCGAGTTTACGTGCCCGGCTTCGCACGTCCATTGGTGTAAGACCTGATGAATCATCAACAAACAAACAATCTTTGTCTTTGAGCATAGCCATGGTGTTGGAGATACGTGCCCAATCCTCATCATCCAGCTGCGCAGTACGAATTTTGGTTTGGTCAACGCGGCTTAATGACGCCAACATACGCATCATGATTTGTTCTGAGGGCATCTCAAGACTGAAAACAAGTACAGGTTTGTCTTCTGCCATCATGGCGTTTTCAATCAAGTTCATGGCGAAGGTGGTCTTACCCATCGATGGACGAGCCGCCACGATAATAAGGTCAGAGGGCTGCATACCACTGGTCATTTTGTCTAGGTCGGTAAAGCCAGTAGTAACACCAGTAACGTCTTTATTGGTTTTCACCAATTCTTCTAGACGGTCAATGGTCTTCCCTAAGATAGACTCGACATCGCGAGGACCTTCGTTTTCACCAGTTCTTCGCTCGGCAATTTCAAATACTTTACTTTCGGCCAGGTCAAGAATGTCTGCACTGTCACGGCCTTCGGGGTTGTACCCAACTTCCGCTATTTCATGCGCCACGCCAATAAGCTCACGGGTTATCGCGCGCTCACTGATAATCTGCGCATAAGAAACAACGTTCGCAGAACTTGGCGTGTTTTTGGCAAGTTCACCTAAGTAGGCAAAACCACCGGCATCTTCCAGTTCATCATGTTTTTCCAGCTCTTCTGATACTGTTATAAGATCTATTGGCTGGCTACTGTTTAGTAGTCGAGTGATAGCACGAAAGATAATTTGGTGTGAGCGATTGTAGAAATCGTTATCGGTAACAAGCTCCGCGACTTTGTCCCAGCTTTCAGGGTCAATAAGCATGCTGCCCAAAACAGATTGCTCAGCCTCAATGCTATGAGGTGGAACTTTCAATTTTTCAACATTCTTATCGTTTTTAGACGCAGACGCCACGAGTGAAACCTATTCCAATGCACAAAAGTCAGTTGGATATTATGCGCTTTTAACGTCCATCACTCAACAAAGGAAGTCGTCATTTTGTTGCGAAAGCGCAAAAAGACAACATCGTTTAAAGCGTTTTCTCCAGCTTTAAAAACGTACCATCAACCAAGGTGTAGGCGCTGCCACCTTCCTGAAAAATGAGTGTAGAACCCACGATTGCTGAATTATCAAGGCACGACAAACTTACTTCAGTAATCTTGTCGTCGCTAAAGCCAAGCGATGATGGAGAGGCTTTAAAAGCAGCATAAAAATCTTGATTACTGATATTTTTCGTTGAATACACCGGTGACTCACAAAATGCCTGATCGAGTTTAGCCGAGTCTGAAGCATAGGTTACCGAGCGACCCAAGAACTTTTCTGACTCTATTGATGAGTGAGCTGAAACACCTACATTATAGGCCTTAGTCACCACCCAAGTACCTTCGTAATAAGCGGGTTCATGAACAGCACAGCCTAGCGTAAGTGCGCATATTCCAAACGCACCAATAATTAGACTATGAAATCGCCAAAACCTTTTGACGTGTCCAACAATACTCAATTTAACCTCCAATCAAAAAATAACAAACCATGTGATGATGTGGGTGAAGCATGCAGGTTGGCTGATTTGTAACTAAGAGCCATTAAAACGCACTTTTGTTATTTACAAACGCCCAGCAACACATTTTTAGCGACCAAACAAAAAAAGCTGCGATCACTCGCAGCTTCTCATTAATCACCACATGTCTAATTAGTAAATATGGACTAAATTCATTTTTTCAACCTAAAGTTTCAATTGTGTTGCCTATAGCTTATTCACTTTTGGTCTATTTCAATTCGCCCGTGAACCGTAGAGATGTCTACATTTGCAGCCCCACCGTTGTGGATAAAGCGTAGCCAGCTGCCTGGGCCATACTTAGGCTTTTGCGACTTTTCATCACTGATATTGTTTACAATGTTGCCGCCAGCGTGCGTCTCAATATTAAATTGTGCCGATACGCCATCTTGAAAGACAAATTCCATCGCACCGCCTACAGAATTCGCTTTTACGCTACCGTTCTTATTAAGAACTAAACTTGCGTAAGTCCTTCCATTAACCGTATTGATTTGCAGTACGTCTACCGCTTGAAGAGACACATCGATTCGACCGTTGACGGTTTCTACTGATACGTCTGGGCTATCGGAAGTGATGTCGAGCTTGCCATTAACTGACGCAAAGCTCACTGGCGTGTTTCCTGAGTGTGACGCTTCAATTTCGCCATTCACCGTTTCCGCCTCTAAACGGCCTCTCACATTCTCAAGCACGATATCGCCATTAACCGACTCAACTTCAACCCGCTCACCTATGTTTTTAAGGGTTACGTCGCCGTTTACCACCTCAACATCTACTGCTTTTGCTATACCTTCTGCAATAAGATCAGCATTGACCGCGGTATAGTGAAGGTCGCTTGCTGAAGGTATATAGATAACAAGGTCGTCGCCATCTTTACCTTTATTAAACCAGCTCTTTGAGTGGCGCTCGACTTCAACGTGTATAACCACGACATCTCCACGTCTTTCAAAGATAAACTCTTCAGTTTGATCGCCCAGTTCGCCGGTGACACGTACCTGAGACTTATCCCAAACTCGGATATCTGCTTTTCCGTTGATGTGTTCAATGTCCACTTTCGGCGAAGACGATGTGTCGATGGTCTTATCTACTTTTTCTCCTGCAAACGCCACAGTAGCGATACTTAGCAGCGCAGTAGTAAGTAATACCTTGGCCCCCAAAGGTGCCATGAACGTGTGCAAAAATGTGCTTTTCGTATTTATATTCATCTTTAAACCCTTATTAAATTTGCTGCCATTTTGGCGCGTGCACTCGCTCAATTAAGGCAATCTGCTGTTGATATACGTGATGCAGCATTTTGATTAATGCTGAGTTGTCTGGATCGTCCTTTAATGCCGCTTTAATAACATCTGCAGCATCGTCCAATTCTTTTAATTGCTCTTGCCAATCTTCCGTTAGCGCTGTTGTACTTTCATAACTAGCAAGGAGACTATTCACTTGTTGTTGCTGCTGCATACTCATTGCGTCAATCAGGGCATAGCCATCGCTTCGACTTTCATCAGCTTTAAACGCAAAAGGAGCCGCAAACCACAATAAAGTAACTAAACAAACGCTTGCGGCTATTGCCATCCACTGTTTTGATGTAACCCTAGATGATGAAGCGTCGCCTTGCTGCGATGTTATGCCGAGTTCAATACCTCGCCACAAATCTCGTTCTGGCTGCTTCTCTTTCGATATCCCAGAAATATGCTGAGCAAGCTTGTCGTCAAAATTACTCATCATCGACTCCCATAAAATCTTTCAATAATTGCTTAGCACGGAAAAATTGTGCTTTGCTTGAGCCCACTGCCATGTTCAACATGCTGGCAATGTCTTCGTGTCTGTAACCTTCAATTGCATGGAGGACAAAAACCATTCTGGCTCGCTCGGGTAAGCGAATAACTAATGCTTCTAAATCCACATCGGTGCTGTTTTCTTCAGCCGGCATCTCGTTAATGCCGCTGTTTTCCAAGTTAAACATCCGCTGCACCCACCCTTTCTGCTTACGCATATAAGAGATGGTAATGTTTGCCGTAACGCTGTGTAACCACGTGGAAAATTGGCTTTGCCCATCAAAATTACCCAATTTTTTCCATAGCTGAATAAAGACTTCTTGCGAAGCATCGTCTGCCATTCCCTTTTCACCTGTAAGCCGGTAACAAAGCGCGTAGACTCGCCCAATATGTTCATCGTAAAGGGACCGAAATGCCTGCTTATCGCCCTTTTTCGCTTTAGATATCAGCTCATTTTCGCTTTTATTACCAAACACCACATTGGCGTGTACAACACGTTGTTGTGTGTGTTCCATTCTTTTCTCTTTGTTATTTGTGGTGCTGATTAGCACTTGTTAGTGTTATAAGGTTAGTCGTACCCTATAGTAGAAAGGTTTAAATGCACAAAAATATTTTTTGGAGATGCCATGTCTACCTCATTTTCTGTTAACGCTCTGTTTGCTGGAAAACCTCAGCCGCTAGGCCCTCGTGGGGCACCAAGCAGTATTGTTAAAGCCCCCGTCGACGCGTTAACGGTACATATGGACAGAACCGATGAAGACGAACAGGCCAACAAACGGCTTCACGGTGGACCGGAGAAAGTGCTGCATCAGTTCAACCCGACCAACTATCTGACATTAAAAAAGCATTTTCCTGAAGGCGAATTTTCGCTGGGCAGCATTGGCGAAAACATCAGTGTAGAGGGCATGGACGATGCTACCGTTTATATCGGCGATATATGGAAGTTCGGCGAGGTAGAACTGCAAGTAAGTGCACCCCGTGCCCCTTGCAATAAAATCTCGCAACGCTTCGAAGTGCCCAATTTAGATAGATTTGTCGGAGAACGAGGTATCACTGGCTGGTATTACCGGGTTATTAAAACCGGAACCATCAGTGTTGGCGACGAAGTAACACTACTGCACCGTGAGGACGATACCGTTAACGTTCACACCCTAATGCAATGCGCCCATACCAAAGCAGACAAATCCCTGGCACAAAAGCTAGCGAAACTTGAGGCGCTTGATGACGAATGGCGCGAAAAATGCCAAAAAATTGCGGATAAGATTGCGGATAAATAGGCCATTTATCCGTAGCTTAAATTAAAAAGACGCCTGCTCACCTTCATTCAAAATAATCCAAGGCATTGCAGGGTTTAGCTGCTTCTTCATTTTCATAAGACGAAATAGCGCAGAATGTGACGTCTTGTCACCCATCATCCAGCTGGCATTTCCATAGCCCCAAGGCACTACGGCTTTACAGCCTAGGTCTTGGGCCGCAACAATGGCATCTTCTGGCGTAGTATGTACCTTGCGATACCATTTAGGTGAGGTTTCGCTGAAATAAGACGCTATAGGTAACAGGCAAACATCTATTTCACCAAAGCGCGCTTTAATATCCTTGAAGTGCGGTGAATATCCCGTATCCCCCGCAAAGAACAATGTTTTGCCTTCACTCTCAAATACCCAACCACCCCACAGTGTCGCATTGTCGTCCTCGTACAAATAAGGCACCCAAATTCGGTTACTGAAATGATGGGCCGGCACGAAGTGAATAGAGGTTTTGCCTACGTTTTTGCTGGTATACCACGCCATTTCTTTAATGGTGTAGCCTCTATTAGGGAAGTGCTCTGCGAAACCTAACGGAACAAGATATTCGGGCTTTGTGCCTAATTCGGCAATATCGGCTTTATTGAAATGATCATAGTGAATATGGGAATAAACCACAGCATCGGTTTGTGCGAGTTTGTCTTCACCTACCTCAGCGGGTTCGTTGCGGCTGAACCCCTCCGCCAATCGAAAAGCCCAATTGACGGGCCAATCAAACTGCCCAAACACAGGGTCAATAAGTATTTGCTCACCACTTGCGGTGTTAAGTAAAAAACTTGCGTGCCCTAACCAGGTGACATTAAAGCCGGTGTGCGAGTTCACTGTCGGGTTGTTGCCAACGAACTGACAATTTTGCATGTCACTTTCACATTCAATATCGGCAGACGCTGGGTAGCAATCATTAGTGCACGTGACGGGGTATGCTTTAAAACTGTCGTAAATATTGCTGAATCTGTCCTCATACCCAGGCTCATTGTCGTGCTTGATTACAGCATTTTCACCTTCTATCTGAGTAACATGATTAGAGCTGGCGCAACCAGTAACGACACTTCCTGCTACTACTAGCGACGCCGACAACGTCGTTAACTTCTTTAAACTCATTACCATTTTTAAGATCGTGTCCTTGTAGCTCCAACCTAGGAGGCAAAGCGCTTAGTTGACTGCTGCGTCTATGCTTTATTTACTCAATTGTGCAGACATCAAGAGCACCGCAGTTTAGCGCAAGCACTAAGATAGCTGTTAACCGTTATTGTAAAGCGAGAAACCATCAGCACCACAGTAAATTTGTAACAATATAAAAGCGCGCGTTAGCGGCCCCATTTATCGTCACAAACCGATTAGTTGCAAATGATAACTATTATTAATAGTATGTTTAAAATTCTTTCCTGAAGTCATTATGCGTAAAACCCGAATACTCATTGTTGAAGATGACGCGACGTTAAGTGAACAAATCACACAGCTGTTGCAGTCTCGAGGATTTGACACTCGCCACGAAAGTGACGGTAATGCTGGATTACAAGCTGTGCTTGAGGAGAACTTTGACCTTGTGTTACTCGACATACGCCTTCCCTCTTTAAACGGCTTGTCGCTGTTAAACCAATTAAGGCAAATAAAGCAAACACCGGTTATGATGATCACCGCGTCAGGTGCCGAGCAAGAAAGGATTGAAGGCTACCGTAAGGGCGCAGATGACTACTTACCCAAGCCCTTCAATTTTACTGAAATGATGCTTCGCATCGACGCACTGTTGCGACGCAGCAAAACACTAAACGACTCAGGCACGCAAAAGTCGGAAATCATTGTTGATGTGCTTTATTTAAATCGCATTCAGCAAGTTACCAAATACCACTCAAGACTACTCGAATTCACGCCAATACAATTTAAGCTTCTTTGGATGTTAGTAGATAACAAAGGGGAAACGTTGAGCAAAGCATTTCTTTATCACAGCGTGCTTAACAAACCCTTTTCGAGGTACGACCGAAGCTTAGATATGCATTTGTCTAGAGTACGCAAAAAGCTCGTTGAGACTGGCATGCCCCCTGAACGCCTTGCCACTGTCCACGGCCAAGGATATCGCTTTTCGTGAAAAATAAACTGCTATGGCGACTGTGCGCATTTATTGCCGTTGGTACTGTTCTGTTATTTTGGGCCATCGCGTGGCTTACCAATCATACCGAGACCAGCATGAGTTTTATCGATAAAGCTCATCAAGAAACCCTTTATTCCTATGGTCAAGAAGCGGAGAAAATCTACCTGGAGGATGGAGAACAAGCGTTAGCTGCTTTTTTGCAAGAAGTGAAGACAAAGGAGGACACGTGGCTTGCCGTAGTTAACTCCCAAATGACCACATTCGCTGACACCCAAATGTTAGATGAGTTTGTTGACCGATTTCAAATAGGCCGCAGCCCCGAATGGAAAATACATTTATACTTTTCTGAAAACCCTGTGATGGAAGTCCCCTTCGTCGATGACAATACGCACTTTTTAATTCAACTTCCACAGCGTATGCGCCCAGGTTCGTTATTGCTCGCCACACGCTTAACGCTTCAAATTGCATTACCTCTAGTGATATTAAGTCTGTTGAGTTTTATGCTGTATCGACACCTAATGACGCCACTAAAGCAATTAGAAAATGCCACAAAAGATTTCGCAAATGGCAATTTAGAAGCCCGTGCAATGGCTGCAATGCCCAAGCGAAATGACGAACTTACTGGGCTTGCCCAAACGTTCGACAAGATGGCCCAAAGAACCAGCAGTCTCATTTATAATCAAAGAAGTTTGCTTGCTGATCTCTCTCACGAGCTTCGCACGCCTCTTGCCCGCATTGATATGGCAATAGACTTTGTAGAGCAAGACATTAATCGTGAACAAGCACTTTCACGCCTGCGTTATGAAGCGAGCACGATGAGAGAGCTTGTTGAAGATACCCTAACCTTTGCATGGCTAAATACAGAATCGCCACAATTGAACAGCGATGACTTTGACTTGGTAGAACTTATCAATGTTATTTGTGAAGATGCGCGGTTTGAATACCCTGATAGAACCTTGCATGTCGACACACCTGAATGCGCGAATATTGAAAAGAGCAGCCAGCTTGCTTTGGGGCAGGCGTTAGAAAATATTATTCGTAATGCTTTGCGTCATACCCCTGAGCAAAGCAAAGTGAGTTTAACGCTGACCAGCGATAATAATAACTATGTTATCACGGTTACAGACGAAGGCACCGGCGTCCCTGAATCAATGCTAGACGCCATATTCGAACCTTTTTTCAGGGTAGACAAGGCACGGGCAGCCAAAAACTACGTACATGCCGCAAAGCGCTCTGGCTTTGGTCTAGGGCTTGCACTGGCGAAACGTCAAATTGCCGCTGTGGGCGGCGACATTTCGGCGATAAATCGCGCTGCACTAATCAAAGGCAACGCATTACATAGAGACGCTAGTGCTACAAAGCAAACAGGGCTAGTCGTTACCATTACCCTGCCTAAGTCTTTTAATGCTGCTTTCGCAAATTGAGAAGTCTCTGCACACCAAGTAGTGTGCCAGTATAAACTAAGATACAGCAAAGCAAGCTTACCAGCCCTGCGATGGTCTGCCCTATAAAGCCAAAGTATTCTCCCGTGTGCAAAAAGCGGGAAGTACCCCAAGCCTGACTCCCTTTGGGCCAATCGGTTTTGTAAAGTGTCCTAGTGATGTCACCGGTTCCCGTGTCGAAATACAGTGAATACGCTAACTCTTGCCTGTGCCCTATACTTTTATCGATATAAAACCGTGCAACACCCTCACTTTTGCCAATTTCCATCCACATGGAATACCAATCCTGATAGCCATTTTCATTGGCGTGTTGCTGAGCTTTGGTAAATAGCGTGTCGTAACTGACAACGTCGGCGTCTAGCGTCTCAGGCATAGCTTTCTTTTCGCGAGTAGGGACTTGTTCACCGTACATTCCATACAATGCTTTGTTTGCCCACTCAAAATAAAACAGGGTAGCCGTTAGTCCAATCACAACTAAAAAAGGCAGTGACCACATACCAAAAACAAAATGCCAATGTCGGCGACGGTGCTGTTTATTAGTGTACTTTTGCCGTAACCACATTTGCTGCTTTAAGGATTTTTTCGATATGTGTTTGGGCAACCATATGATGACTCCCGATAACAGCAAAAAAATAAAAATAAGATTGCTATAAGCCGTTATGGTTTTGCCAATTAATTGGTAATCCCCTTCCATTAAAAGATATCGATGCAGGTCAGTTATGACATGAAATGCTTCTTCAACGACCCCTTCTCCTTCTCTTAATATATCTCCGGTATAGGGGTGAATAAGATAGCTGTGTTCGCCGGCCCATGCGGGAATTGCCGCTCCCTCGCTATTGACCCATCGAACAAAAATATGCGCTTCGTTAGGATGCTTTTCACGAAGTATTGCTACAACCCGCTCAGTCGAGATTACCGACTTTTCGATATCAATCGTTTGTGCATAAGCCATTTCACTTAGCTCTTTGAACTGGCGCTCGTAAGTGAGTAATACACCGGTAAAAGCCATAATGAAAACGACAATGCTGGCCAATAAGCCAGCAAAGAGGTGGGCCCAAAAGATCCACCTTTTAAACGTGGAAAAGTTCATCTAAAGGCGTTGCTTAGAAATCGTAAGTCACAGACAAACGAATATCTCGTCCAGCTTCTTGCGGACCAATAACGCTTGGGAATACTTCGCTGTAGTCACCCACACTTGAATGGTCGATATACGCTTCATCAAACAAGTTCGTTACCGCCAGATTTAAGCGAAGGTCGTTTGTGACTTCCCACTCGCCATAAATATCCACTAGGGTATAGTCTGCTTTGTTAAGTGAATAAAGCGAGTCGGTCCAACCGTTTTCCAAGGCCTGATGTAGTGTATCTATGTTGATGTCGTCAACCATAGTGATGTTAAAGCCAACGCTAATGTCTGCAGTAACGGTGTAATCTGCACCAAGTACCCACGTATCACCGCGACTATTACCTAAGCCAACAAACTCGTATCCGTTAATATCGATGCTGTTATAGGGTACGCTGTACAGATCTTCACGAGGCATCAATTCAACATCTACGCTTGAAAACCCAAAGTACACGTCAACAGAGTCCCAGCGATACGCAAGGTTAAACTCTACGCCAGATGATTCTAGGTCGCCGATATTATTAAATACCGAGTTGCCTTGATAACCGCTAAATAGCACATCATCAATAGTAGATTCATAGGCGCTAAGGCGCGCATTAAGGTTATTCGCGCTGTATTCGATTGACGCTTCAATATTAGTGACAGTTTCAGGCACCACGTCACTGGCAACAACGGGAACGTCCTCACCATCATATAAGTATTCGTCAAGCGTGAAACCATCACCAATTTGCTTACCGCGCGCCGCTTCTGCGTAACCAAGACCAAGGGTCCAAGCTTCGGTAAGCTGATACTCAAGACCGACGTTAAAGCTAAGTTCATTGTCGTCTAGTCCAGATGGCTCATCGGTAACGGGTGTGCCGTAATAGTCATCGATCAAGATTTGTTGCTGAAAATCAAAGTCGTCATAACGAACACCGTAGCTCAACAACAACTCTGGTGTGATATTGCTATGAGCTTGCGCGTAAATACCCATTACGCTGCCTTCTTCTGCGTTCTGCACAGGACCTACGCCAGGGCCACTTTCTACCTCATCTTTACGATAGTCGATACCGTAGGTGAATACGTGGTTTGAAATGTCGGTGGTGTTTCTAATATCAAAACCATAGGTATCGATATCAGACAAGAAATCGAAACGGCCGCCGCGGAACGATGATGATGTTTGGTATGCAGTGGCTTCTAAGAAAACCAATGCGCTGTGGTCAAAGCGGTAGTTCGCTACGTAGGTATCACGCTCTGCTTCACTAGGATAAAGTGGAGCACCTTCTAGTACTACCCAGTTAGGTCTTGCCGAAAACTCACCTTCTTCATCGCGCTGCTCTGCACTTATTGAAAGGTATTGATTATCCGCAATGTAACCACTGGCTTTAAGGAACATGAGATCTTGATCTGCGGCAGTACCCAGCACTTCGTTGCCGTCGCCGTCTTCAAAGTTATCTCTGTCAACCGTGCTGTAATAACCTAGCAAGCCCCATGAATCACTTAGCTTTCCATAAAGGCTGCCGCTATATCGGGTGCCTTCGTTTGAGAAATAACTCGCTTTTACTCGACCACCAAATTGTTCGTCGCCTCTCAATAAATCTTGCGCATCTTTGGTTTTAAAGCGGATTGAACCACCAATGGCACCTGGGCCACTGGTTGCTTCACCTGCACCAGCCTGCACATCGATTTGCTTCAAAAGATCGGGATCTAGCGTTACGCGGCCAATGTGGTGAAATAGGGTTGAGGTTTGTTGCGCGCCATCTACGGTTACATTCAGGTAGGCATCTTCTAGTCCACGGATAAAGATTTTCTGCGCTACACCTACTGAACCGCCAACGCTGACCGACGGAGACTCTCTAAAAACATCAGCTAAATCGTTTGCCTGAAACTGCTCAATATCCTCGGCAGTAATGCTCAAGTTAGTTGCTGCGCCTACCACAGCAACTCGCTCTATAGACTTGGTTTCTTCATTCTGGCTTTCTAGGGATTGCGCAAATACTACCGGACTGGATAGCGTGCACACTGCACTGGCTAAAACTAACTTTTTCAAGGATGTCTCCATTTGATAATCAACAATTACAAATAAGAAACATTCTCATTAACTTTAGTCTAAATGGATAGCACTTTTACATTTGTTACAATTCTCTCAGTTCTTCGCTGTCAAAGACTCACGCTCATTGTTGTAACGTACTTTCTGGCCTGCACGCAGACGTTCAGCTCCTCTCACCACAACCGAGCGCTTCGGGTTCACATCGCCAAACACTTCAATTCTATCGCCCATCCCCACCCCGGTTGTCACCTTAACTTGCTCCGCTTCATTATTTTCATTGAGCTGATAGATAAAGGTGCCCGACTTTCTTAGTACCAGTGCATCGCGGGGTATGGTGACACCATCATGAGTATCGCTGCTAGGCAGCGCCACGCGCACTGCACTACCTATAGGAAAGTCACCGGGGTTGATGGCAATTCGTAGCTCCATCATGCGCGATGTACTGTTGCCTACCGGTACAATGGCACGAATAGATTCTTCTACTTGGTTCACGTTATTGTGAACGCTTACGCTCATGCCGTTAGCAATATAGGGTAATACGTTGAGCGGTGCACGCACCTGAACTTCAACGCTATCAGGGTTTACCACGCGAAGCAGGGTTTGCCCTACCCCAGTGTATTCGCCCGGCGACTGTAGCCTTTCAACCACCAAAGCCGTAAAGGGAGCACGAATACTGCTTTGTGCTATCTGATATTCGGTGAATTCTAAATCCAATTTGGCTTGCGCTAACTCCTGCTTAGCATTCTCTAAGTCAGCTTGAACTTCCTCTAACTCACCTCTGGACGTGTTTTGACTTGCTTGAAGGTTTTTGTACCTCGCTAGACGTTTGGTAAACAGTTCAACCTGCGACTGCCATCTGGCAATATTTGAGGCATTTTGATTGCGGGTAATGCTTAAGCGAGTATCGTCGACTTTAACTAAAGGCTCCCCTGCTTTAACCACATCACCTACATCTGCCATCCAAGTGATGCGACCGTCTACCTCAGAGGCAAGGTTTGCATCGATAACGCTTAGTACCGTTCCAGGAACCCAGGTTAGTTGTGAAATCGCTTGCTCTCTGGCTTCATCTATTTGAACCAGCACCGGCGGTGGTTGCTTGCTATCCTGCGCGTGTGCGCTCAACGATACACTGCTTGCAAATAAGGCAAACACACTAAGGGCGAGAGTAGAAGTCATTGCTTTCATGGTTGTATTTTCCTTACACATGATCGTTGTATTTATTTTGTTTTACGGTGGATGAGGTAGTCGGCGAAGCGCCGGTGCTCTCTATGCGCTCGGCCAGGGGTTTGAGTATATTTACAGGTGACTTTGAAGCCGTCATACGCAGCAAGGTAGGCAGTAATAGCAAGGTGAATATGGTACTCACCGTCATTCCTCCCACAATAACAGCCGCAAGACCTCGGTAAATAACGCTGCCTGCACCTGGTAGCAACAGCAGGGGCAGCATGCCAAAGATTGAAGTCAGCGTGCTCATAAAGATAGGCCGTAAACGTAGTTTGATTGCTTGTTCTACCGCGTCATCACGGGTCAGCCCTTCTTGCTCTCCTATACGAGTCTGATGCACGAGTAAAATGGCATTGTTCACCACAAGCCCTAGCAAAATAATGAAGCCAATCATGGTTAACAGGTCCATGGGCTGGAAGGTAAAGATGTTCATGATACGAATAGCAATCACCCCGCCCACCGTGGCTAGCGGAATAGAAAGTACTACCAGCACGCTGTCTTTTAACGATTTAAACAACCCCGCCATTAACAGCAGTAGCAACACCATGGCAAAAAGAAAGTTATCAGCCATCGAGGCAATAGCGCCTTTTAAGCTATCCGCGCTACCACCATAATTAATAGCGCCATCGGTAGGCATCATTGCCATAATGGCGGGCTCAACCTCAGAGGTAATCACTTTCATTGCTTCTTCTAAACTCATACCCTCTGGCGGATTTACGTTTAGCGTGAGGGTTCTTCGACCATCAATGCGCTGAATACGACTTGGCCCTACGGCTCTTTCAATACCTACCAGTTCGCCTAATTGCACCACCTCGCCTGATGGCGTCATGACTGGCGTGCTATTTAAGTCTTCGGGTGTAAACCAGGGGGCTGAGCGGAAGATAATATTCATGCGCTTGGTGCCATCGAAGTACTCCCCCACATACATACCATCACCCATGGCACGTACCAGGTTCCCCATACTGCCGCGATTTAACCCGACTTCCATCATTCGGCTGTCATTAGGGTAGAAGCGAAGCTCTGGTTCGGCTTGCTCTAGAGGTGGATTCGAACGCGCATTCGCGTTAGGAAAAACTTCTCTCAATTTGTCTAAACCTGCTTGCGCAGCGATGCCGAGCATGGCCTGATCGGTACCTTGAAGATGAATGTCGATTGAGCGACCGTTTCCAAAGCCGCCGAACAAATTGCCTTGTTGTGAAAAGGTCTGTGTATCCGGCAAATCCTTTAAAATTTCATCGCGAACAATGGCTTCTAACTCTTTGACCTTAGACTGATCTTTAGCGCGCACACCCAAATTTCCGCCATTTGGCCATGTGATAATGTAGTAGTTTTTCAGCGCTGGCTGCTTTTCTCCGTCCATATAGGGCTGCAGTCGCTCAACGATAATTGGCATCACTTCTTCGCTAATAAAGTTTTCACTAGCACCTGCAGGCAAACTTAAGAAGGCGTCAACGGCATCGCGTTTTACGGGTGGCAAATAGTCCATGGAAGGCATAAGCAGAACACTACCTGTTATAGGCACGCCCATGAGTGTTATGACTAATACAAGGCGGCGAAGCGGCGTACTTGATAGCGACATAATAGCGCGGGTTATCTTAGCCCATACCCGCTGTAAGCTATCAGCTGGCATGTTGCCATTAAGATATCGAGCGGCAACAACAGGCAATACCGTTACCGCAACCACTAGCGACATACACACTGCAATGGCAATGGTAAGAGCGAGGTCAGCAAACAATTGCCCTTCAACATCTTCCAAAAACATGACGGGAATAAAAATAGCAACGGTGGTGGCTGTTGACGCCATGAGGGCACCAAACACTCCTTTCGTTCCCCGATGGGCACAATCCTCCATGTGCGTTTGTGAATGTGGGTCTTTATTTTCGATTTCGGCTTCGGCGCTCTTGCGCGTTCTTACAATGTTTTCCAGCACGACAATAGCGGCATCTAGCACCATACCTACCGCGAAGGCGAGTCCTGCCAGTGAAATGATATTGAGCGAGCGACCGGTAAGTTGAAGCACCACAAAAGTGCTAAGTAGTGAGATAGGAATGGCCAATGCCACAATGAGCGTTGCCCGCAGCTGGCGCATAAAGAGCCAAAGCACGGCAATGGCAAGCAGCACGCCTATAAATAAATTGCTGGTAACTAGCTGCACCGCTCTATAGATAAACACTGAGGCATCGAAGCTTTGCGCCATTACTAACTGTTCAGGGGCCAAGTCCTGTTCGTTTATTTGTGCAACTTTTGCTTTTACGGCTTCTAAGGTAGCTAAAACATTGGCGTTGTTTTGTCTGTCTACGCGAATAGATATAGCCGGATTGCCGTTTTGCACACTGTAGTTTGCACCGTCAGCGCGGGTGATTTTAATTTCGGCAATGTCATTTAGCGTGATAGGGCTGCCGTCTCGCCATTCAAGGATCATTTCACCCATTTGCGTAGGCTCGTAGCGACCTTCAAAACGCAGGGTATAGCGTCTTCTGCCCACATCGACAAAGCCGCCTGAAATATCATTCGCACGCCCCAACTCGTTGGCAACTGCCGTTAGGTCAATGCCTAACTGCGCCGCTTTAAACGGGTCGAAAACAATTTGAAACTCCTCAACGCCGCCAACCCCGCTTTCCATACGCGCCCTTGCAACGCCCGGGATGGATTCAAGCTGAGGTTTAATGACATCGGTAAAAAAGGTTACATAGGTATTAATTTCGTTTGGATTGCCCGGAAGGCGCTGAAGAAAAAAGTAGGTCAAAGCGGGGGCGTCTCCCCCACTTCCAGCAAGCATAATATTAGGGGACAAGGCATCGCGAGGTAGTGGCGGTACGCGATTCATGCGGCTAATCACTTCAATGAGCGTTTTCTGCATGTCCGTATCTAAACCAAACTCTAGATTAATCCACGCATTACCTTGGTTTGCCCATGCATTCATCGACTCAAGGCCAGGGATCCCTTGCAGCACTTCCTCTTGAGGCTCAATGATCTCAGATTCGATTTCTTGAGGCGACGCAGCGCGCCAAGAGGTCTGGATGTTAATATTCGGTCTTTCAATGTCAGGAAACAGCTGTACAGGTAAATTAAACAGGCTATATAGCCCTAAAAATACCAGTAGCGTTATTCCGATACCTACCCCAGTCGCGTTTTTTATTGCTTGCTTAGTGATGTCCATAATATGGCACTTATGCTTTTTATTGTTTGGTTTACTATAGGTCGCAGGAATGACAGAAAAAGTTTAAAGCCATGACACTAAGAATTTCAGCGATTATTAACATTTTGTTTAAATACCGTTTAAAAAACGTTATTTATCGCAGATGAGTGGACCTCAAAAATACGCCATTTGTCGGCGCTGGACATATTTGCTTACACCCATCGTTAATTAGGCGTCGCGACGTGGAGTGAGGGTAGGGATATTTTAAACTCGCCCTTCGGGAAGGTCTGGCAAGCTTCACTCTGGGAATTTGAAAAGCAACGGCCATTCCTACATTCCCACGCTTTGCTAGGAAACTTACCAGCACCTTCTGGGTGGGCAATCATCTATGCGGATTGGTATTGTTCTTTAAGTATCGAACAAAAATTTAGAGCAAAAAAAAGCCGCTCTAGGAGCGGCTTTTTTCAAATACGTCAGCGATTACGCTTCAGCAATGATGATCACTTTGATTGAAGTGATAACGTCAGAGTGAAGTTGTAAGTCGATGTCATACTCACCAGTTTCACGAAGAGTACCAGTAGGTAGTTTAACTTCTGCTTTTTGTACTTCAACGCCAGCTGCAGTGATTGCATCAGCGATGTCACGAGTACCAACAGAGCCAAAAAGTTTACCTTCGTCACCAGCAGGAGCTGCGATTGTAACTTCAGCAAGCTCAGCAACTTTTTCAGCGCGTGCGTTAGCAGCAGCTAGTTGCTCAGCAATTTTCGCTTCAAGTTCAGCACGACGTGCTTCGAACTTTTCAACGTTGTCTTTAGTTGCAGGAACCGCTTTACCCTGTGGGAAAAGGAAGTTACGAGCGTAACCAGACTTAACAGTCACTTGGTCGCCCAGGCCGCCAAGGTTGGCGATTTTATCTAGTAGGATGATATTCATCTTAGCTAACCCTTATATTCGCCAAATTACTTGTGTGAATCAGTGTACGGAAGCAACGCAAGGAAACGTGCGCGCTTGATCGCAGAAGACAGCTGACGCTGATATTTTGCGCTTGTACCAGTAATACGGCTAGGGACAATTTTACCGCTCTCAGTGATGTAGTTCTTAAGAGTAGCGATATCTTTGTAATCAATCTCAGTCACACCTTCTGCAGTGAAACGGCAGAACTTACGACGTCTGAAAAAACGAGCCATGGGTGATCTCCTTAAGCGTTGTCTTCAGTGGTTTCAGTTTTCTTTTCCGCGCGATCTTGGCGAGGAGCAGAATCGTCACGACGCTCACGACGAGGCTCTTCTTTCATCATTGGAGAAGGCTCAGTCACAGCAGTCTTAGTGCGCATAACCATGTTACGTAGGATCACGTCGTTGAAACGGAAAGCATTTTCCAATTCATCAACAGCTTCTGCAGACGCTTCAGCATTGATTAGTACGTAGTGGGCTTTGTGCAGCTTTTCAATTGGGTAAGCCAGTTGACGACGGCCCCAATCTTCTAAACGATGAATCTGACCACCGTCTTGCTTTAGGATTGTGGTATAACGCTCGATCATACCAGGTACTTGTTCACTCTGATCAGGGTGAACCATAAATACGATTTCGTAATGACGCATTATAGCTCCTTACGGTTGTAGCCTCGACAGTACAGCCGACTGTATGGAGACAAGGAACGAATTGGGATGGCTGTAAGGGCGCGCATTATACGCAGCAGTTACTAATTGCACAAGCATTAATCACCTTTAGAACAATCATTTGCCCTTTCCCCAAACACTACTCTCAGACATTTAATCAAAATACTGTTTATTTATACAGTAAAATGCTGTACAGTTTTTGTGTCTTTAATAAACAGGGGACCTACCATGGCCATTACCACACAGTATGTTGTTACGCACAAAGGGGTAGAAAAATTGGTAACTACCGACAAAAAAGAAGCCGATCAGTATGACAAAATGCTCGATGCAGCGGATAACCTTGCTGACTACATTTATGCGAAGGGCATTAAGCTAGACGATAGCGTAGTGGAAGAACTCACCATTATGCTGTCTAAAAACAAAGATAAAATCAGTAAGATTTTCAAAGGCGCTACCGCAGAAAGCGTATTAGAAGATGAAAGCGCAGAAGTGGTAAAGCTACAAGCTAACGGCTGATAATTTAGGCGCGCCTTTCTTTTGCGTCGTTATGATGAGCAATTAATAAGAGCAATTGCCGCTTTAGGCTGATGAGATCTGATAGCATAGCTATACGAAAAAATGTTATTTGATAACATTACCTCAACGCGGCAATGTGTTTTCTCTGGTTTTTAACTGGGTGAACAGACGTGTCGCTTTTGCTAATGTGAACATAAGACGTAAATACAGGTCGGGCTTAGCGTGAATACCATCAATAAAAACAATAGCACTCACTCCCAGCGCAATGCAGTAGTTGAAGGCCGCAGTGCAGTGACTGAAGAGCGCAACAAAGCGATTGAAGTTAGCAATTTACAGTTTTCGTACACCAAAGAAAGCCCCCCCATCATTGACATTAAAGCGTGGCAAGTTTCGCAAGGTGAGCACGTTTTTCTCTCAGGGCCTTCGGGTAGCGGAAAGAGCACATTGCTCAATTTGCTGTGCGGAACATTAACTCCAACTCAGGGCGACATCGCCTTATTAGCGCAGCCTTTCTCCGCATTATCGAACCGACAGCGGGACAAGTTTAGAGCACGCAATATCGGCGTTGTTTTTCAACAATTTAATCTTATTCCCTACCTTTCTGTGGCACAGAACATTAATGCGGCGGTGTATTTTGCAAGTACAAACGTCAGCAAGACAGCATCAGACGCAAAGCTTCGTCATTTACTGGACAAGCTACAGCTGCCTTCTCACGTGCTGCATGCGAAAGCTGACGCATTGAGTATTGGTCAGCAGCAGCGCGTTGCCATTGCCAGAGCACTGATTAACGACCCACAATTATTAATTGTCGATGAACCTACCTCTGCCCTAGATACCGATGCCAGAGATAGTTTTATGTCGCTGCTAAAAGACGTTGCAGGTGAAAGCACCATGATTTTTGTTAGTCACGATAAAGCCATGGAGAGTTATTTCGACCGCCACTGCAGCATGAGTGAATTAAACCCAAGTACAAACCACATAAAAACGCGAGGCGATGAGGCCACAAAAGCACAGGAGCGTGCGTAATGCTAAGTACCATTGCTATTGAAAGCTTAAAGCGCAGGAAAACAACGGCAATCCTCACACTTTTAAGCATTACCATCAGCATTAGTTTACTTTTGTGCGTGGACATTATTCGCACCCAAGTTAAAACCAGTTTTACGCGCACCGTTTCTGGTGTAGATCTTATTGTTGGCGCACCAAGTGGACAGCTTAATTTACTCCTGTCATCAGTGTTTAATATAGGCACTCCCACCAAAGGTATTGAATATAAAAGTATTGCGGCGCTTCAATCTAACAAGCAGGTATCGTGGCTTATCCCACTATCTTTGGGTGATACCCACAGAGGTTTTAGAGTAGTAGGTACGACCAACAGCTTTTTCGACCACTTTAAATACGGTGATATGCAATCACTTGAAATGGCAGCAGGCTCGACATTTACGCAGCCACTGTCTACCGTTATTGGCGCAGATATCGCCAAATCATTGGGGTACAAGGTAGGGGATAAGATTATTATTTCCCATGGTCTGGGTAGCGTATCGTTCAACAACCATGATGATCACCCTTTCACTATCTCAGGCATAGTTAAGAAAACCGGTACGCCCGTAGATAAAGCCGTATACGTTACCCTACAGGGACTTGAAGAAGCCCACACAGGACCTAAACATTCGCCCACCTCAATGTTAGGCCGTAAATCTGCTGACAAGGCGAACGAGCATGAGCATGAGCATGAGCATGAGCATGAGCATGACGAGCATACAAAAGAACATGCAGTTTACAATAGCGAAGCGTTTACGCCTGAGTCAGTATCCGTGGTGATGCTGGGGCTTAAACATCGGGTAACTGCACTGCAGCTTCAGTATCAAATTAATCAAAGTAAAAAAGAGCCGCTAATGGCTATTCTACCGGGCATGGCACTCGCAGAACTTTGGCAAATTATGGGAAATGTTGAATCGCTATTGCTTGGCCTTTCCGGTCTTATCGTCATCTGCGCGCTTATTGGGCTTGCGACTATGCTGCTAGCAACGATGAGGGAGCGTTATCAAGAAATCGCCGTTTTACGAACTATAGGCGCAGGACCGTTTACCTTACTGCTACTCATACAGATTGAAGCGATGCTGCTTACGATTGTGAGTGCCGCACTGAGTTTAGGCTTGGTAGCTGGGCTTATGAGCGCACTAAAACCTTGGTTAAGCAGTACCTATGGGTTGTTTTTAAGCAGCCCGCTGTTTGGACAAAGCAGTGTTATTATCATTTTACTGATACTGGGGTGCACATACTTGGTTTCACTATTCCCCGCTGTGGCGGCCTACAGACGCGGCCTACACGCGGGACTAAACGCGAACTCATAAATACCCAAGCCTACAGCGTTGTTTCGGGTTTTGTCAGCTTCTATTTAGCCCCACATCTGTGCGCAAATAGGCAATAGGTCTTTTAATGGAGCGAGCTTAAGCGAGCTGGAGTGAGTATTACTCTCCTACTCACTTATCTGTACTGAAACGCAATATTAGCTCGTGAACCTGATTAACCGTTGCGCGCAAATCGTGGCTTGCTGCAAGCGATGCTTCAGATGAACGCTGGGTTTCAGACGCGCCGTCAGCGACTTCTACTAACTGCTGGTTAATATGCTCTGCCACCGTGCTTTGTTCTTCTACCGCTGAAGACATCTCTACCGTGGCATCAGCGATACCTTTCACTGCATTGTTAATTTCAAACAATGCACCTCGGGTTTCTTCTACTATAGCGCTGCCGTGCTCAGCTGAAGCTAGCCCTTCCGTCGATACCCTTACAGCTCGATCAGAACGCTCAGCCAATTCATTAATGATGTTGTGGATTTTATCGGTCGATTCGCGAGTTTTCGAAGCTAAAGTACGAACCTCATCGGCAACAACCGCAAAACCTCTTCCTTGTTCGCCAGCCCTTGCAGCTTCAATCGCAGCATTAAGCGCTAACAGGTTAGTCTGCTCAGCGATGGTCGAGATGATATTGGCCGCTTCGCCAATATCGCTGGTTGACTGAGCCAACTCTGTCACTGTGGTAGAAATAGACTCTACCGCCTCGCGCAACGCTACGATCGCCTGCATGGCTTGTTCTGCTTTTTGGTTGCCTGTCTCTACATTGGATGCCGCTGTCCTTGCGCTCTTTGCGTTACTTTCTACTCGTTCGGCAACTTCTTGAATCGCTTGACTCATTTGTGTTACCGCAGACGCAATTTGCTGTGTAGCTTGATTTTGCTGAACAACCGCGGCACTGGTGCTTTCTGCTTGCTCATGCGTGGTGTTAGCAATTGATTCGAGCCCCGCTGACGCATCTTTAATTCGGGTTAATGCCGTGCGATTTCTGGCAAGTTCACACCCCAGTGCAAGTTTGGCTTGGCTTATGTGAGGGGGGTCTGGGAAGTAGGTTTGTGCCACCGTTTCATTCGCGTAGCTTTCTGGGCTAAGAGAAAGCAGCGCGCCCCAGTCTTTTCTTGTCTTGGCTTCTTGAGCAATCATTAAAACTATAGCTCCAAGCAGCGCAATGCCAGCCGCAGCGGCGCCGTGGGTAAATGCAAGAGCTATTACTAAGACAGCACTTATCAGCAACGGAGGCGCCAGATGCATTAGGTTTTGAGCTAAGCGCGACATTGGTGATACCGCTGACTTTCCTTGCTGCATTCTTGCATAAACACCGGAAGCACGCGTTATTTCATCATTCAACGCTGGAACTCGAACGGACTCATAGCCGACAACGGTTTTCCCCTCGTACACAGGCGTTACGAAGGCCGAAACCCAATAATGATCGCCATTTTTTCTTCTGTTTTTAACGAGACCTAACCAGCTCTGCCCAGATTCCAAAGTACGCCACATCTCTTTGAATACGGGGGCTGGCATATCTGGATGACGGATAACATTGTGGTTTTTACCAATGAGTTCTTCACGAGTATATCCGCTCGCCTCCACAAATTCGCTATTGCAATGCTGGATAACACCGCGCTTATCGGTCGAAGATATCAGGCGATGATGTGCTGGAAACTTATATTCTTTTTGGGTAACTGGCTGATTGTTTCTCATTCGGTGCTTTCTCCATGTAGCAAAGCAACCATCCGTTAATCGTAGGAAATGTTGCTTACCTCCTAAGACTAGAACATAAACAAATTCTGTCTAGCAGGAAGAAAAAATTAGAGAAATTCTATATTCTATCAGCTATTTAGGAAAGCAATTTATACTTTAGGCTAGAGGTAACAAAACGGTAACGCGCGTACCCTTTCCTTCTTCGCTGGTGATATTTATCTTTCCGTTGTGCTCTTCAACAATAGTCATGGAAATAGACATTCCCAACCCTGTTCCCTCGCCGGGTGGTTTAGTTGTAAAAAAGGGCGTGAATATTCTATCCAGTGTTTCTTTCGACATACCAATACCCTCGTCTTCTACGATAAGCATGGCGCTTTTGTCATCTTGCTGCACTGCATTAACGCACCAGTGAGAATAGCTCTCGCGCAGTGTCAGAGGGGTTTCGTCTTTGAGAGGTTTGGCGAGCTAGGGAGAGCTATACCATCCATTATCGTGAGATAGCACCTGCTATCATCCCCCAACCGTTAGCGCTTCACCTTCTACAATAAATGCTTTTCCACAATGGGCACCGCTAAATTCGACCGCCGCTATGAATTCGGGCGCCACGCTTTTCAATAGGGCCAGTTGAACCGTAAGGTTCTAGGGCCGCTAATTAACTAGCCTATCAAGGAGTGTTATTACTCTCTCACTGGCTTGTTCCATTTCTATAAGCTTAGCATCAGCTTCAGCGTTGTCGCCATTTTGTTTAGCTAGCACTGCGGCTATTCCGCTGCTATGCACTTTTGCATGCGGCGCTTCAATCTCTCTGAATGCCGTTGTCTGGCCAATCGCTTTGTTAGCATTGTCACTATACCACTGCCCAAGGCGGCAGTTCTTATGATCGCTAAAGTCCGCTACAGATTTATTGCTGTAACCGCACAGCATTGCATAAACCTCGGCCTTCCACACTACATGATCCAACTTTACTGTTTGAATGAACGTAGCAATTGCGCCTTCGCTAATGGTGGACTTCATACTGTCACAGTGTTGTACCATAACTTCGTAGCTGCCATTTAGCTGATTAATGCCAGTCCCTAGCTGCTCGTTGTTACCGCGCAGCTCATTAACACCTGAAACCGCTTTGGAAGTAGACTGAATTATACCGTTCACCAGCTCAGATACTTCTGTTGCTGATTTGTTGGTTTCTGTCGCCAATGCACGTACTTCATCAGCAACAACACTAAACCCGCGGCCTGCATCGCCTGCTCGCGCAGCTTCGATAGCAGCGTTTAGTGCAAGTAAGTTAGTTTGGTCAGAAATACTCGTAATAGTAGTAACAAATTTATTAATGTTATCTGCTGTCGTTGATAGCCCCGATATACGCTCACTCATGCTGCCCATTTGGATATTAAGCCCGCTCATGTCGGTAACAATTTTGCTTAACGTAGTAGCAGAGTCACTAAAGAGCTCATGAATATTAGCCACTGACTGATTCTCAGCGTCAATACGCTGATAAGTGGTCAACACCGTTTCACGAATACCTTCTAATTGACGCATACCATCAATAATGCACTTCATTACAACGGAATCGTTCGACGATGCGTGCTGGCTACTTGCAGCCTCAATGGCATTAATGAGCTCACTATTTTCTGCCTCTAAAACGTCAATTTTGTCTAAGGCTTCTTGCATTTTTGCTTCTAATTTACGTACTTGCTCTTCTTTTTCTTCGTATTTACTGCGAGATACAAACATGTGTGGTTACCGATATGTTTTTTATAGAGTTATTTTGTTCAGATTAACAGATATTCAGACCATTTAACTATTAGTCTGAAGTAGCGTTATACATTGAATATCGGCAGATTTTCTAAATTCGATACATTTAAAACGACGCGTCCAGTTTCTTATCTAACGTTACGAAAAGTGTAAGTACCCTAAAATGATGAGTGCTAACCATAAGGTTTCTGCGAAAATCATAATTATTGGTCGCACACCAACATTGATGAGCTGACCCAAGTTTGATTTCATTCCAATCGCGGCTATGGAAACGATAAGGAAAAAACGTGAGATTTGACTCCCCACCTCTACAACACTTTCAGGTAAAACAAAGAAGCTGTTCAGGAGCATCATCATTACGAAGCCAACTAAAAACAGTGGTATCTTAGGACTGTTTGTTTGGCGGCTTTTGATATCAACAGATAAGGTTTTTGCTACGACTAACACCATAATCATAACTACTGGAACTAGCATAGCCACCCTAACAAGTTTAGTTAGCGTCGCCATATCACCTACTTCCTGAGAAATCGAGTACCCTGCCCCTACAACTTGCGCAACATCATGAATAGTGCCACCTAGAAATATGCCGGCTTCACTGTCTGACAGGTTTAGCTGAACAGCGATAATAGGATAGAGTACCATGGCGATTGTAGACATAGCGGTAACGCCAATAACGGTAACTAGTGTATCTCGCTCATGGTGCTGGCCTTTGGGTAGAATGGTAGATATAGCTAAGGCAGCGGATGCGCCACAGATGGCAACTGCGCCTCCTGTTAAGGCACCTAACTGCCCTTTTAACCCAAAAATTTTAGCGAGGCCAATTCCAAGCAAAATAGTCGTTAAAATGGCAAAGCACAATAAGCCCAGCGTATCCCAACCCAGTGCCGTTAAATCTTCAAGTGCGAGCCTTAAACCAAGGAGTACAACACCTGTACGTAATAGAGTACTGGCACAGAAATCAATACCTTCGGTACTTGGTGAATCGGCTCGATAGAGGAAAGAAACAGCCATTCCTATCAGAAGAGCAAACAGCATGGCAGGGGAACCGTAGTGATCGCTGAGAAAAAGAGCCGCCAAGCCGGTTATGACCGAAACGCTTACTCCCGGGAGAATCGCTTGATATCTAATATTCATACTTTTATTTATTAATTATAGTTATTACTTAAAAGGCCTATCACTACAATAGCTTGATTTTCGTAGGCCTTTAAAGAACGAATCCCTACTCTCGCCAGAGTTAAACGCAACTTATATTTCTTCGTGCTGGTGTTCATGAGAGTGGGCGTGTAAATGGTCATTATCATCACGACATGGCTCACCCGGCAACTCAAACTCTATCGTGGTATGAGCAAGCTCAAAGGGGGCTAAACGCTCGTGAACTTCCTTTTTGAGTGCTCTCAGTTTGTCATTGTCTATTGCACAGTTTATTACCACGTGTGCAGTAAGCACGTGCTGCTCTCCGTCAAGCGACCAAAAATGTACATGGTGAATTTCTTCAACGTGCTCGATTTTCAAAAGCGTGTTGCTAATAGCATTCCTTGTAGCCAAGTCAGGTACGCCCTGCAGAAACAATGACATGGTCTGCACAACATACCGAACAACATTGACCAAAATAAATAGCGTAAAACCAATAGATAAAATTGGGTCAAGTATAGGCCATGCAACAAAATGGAGCACAATGGCTACTACCAGTACCGCTACCCACCCCATCGTGTCTTCAATTAAGTGCCAGTTAAGCACCTTTTCATTCATCGAATGACCGCCGTGGATTTTATAAGCTGCAAATCCATTCACGACAATACCGAGGATTGCCAATCCAATCATACCCTCTGTAATGGGCATTTCGGGGTTAGATAAACGAGGGATGGCCTCAGACAACACCCAAATTGAGCCAATCACCAAGATAACGCCGTTGATCATAGCTCCCATAAGGCTTAGCCGTTTGAAGCCATACGTATACTTTTCGGTAGATGCTTTATTCCCGAGCTTACTTAAATACCACGCCAGACCTATGGATAGAGAGTCTCCTAAATCGTGAACAGCATCTGCCATAATGGCAACACTGTTAGTGAGCCAACCACCGATGAATTCAATGATAGTAAAGATGAAATTTAGCCAGAACGCCCATCCAATGCGTGTGGAATCTTCGCCTAGCGCTTCAGCATGCGCACCGTGGTGATGGCCGTGATGCTGACCTTTATGATGATTGGAGGCGGTAGTGCTGTGATTGTGGTGATGCATAATAACAACTCACATGAGATCGTATATTGAGCTTAACGTGATGTGTACCCAGGTGCGAACAAAATATCGAGCACAGGTCATTAACAAGTCCCTTAGATAATTTGTAAATAGTGAGTGAAACAAGCACCTTTAAATTTTAACCCACCCTCTAATACAACCTTATATTATTGTTTTATTTGACAATAAGCGAAAAAAAACAAAAATAAGACCGACAGCCAAATGTTAATTTTTTGAGAACAGTATTGATCTTTATGTGTCAGTCGCTTAATGTAATGTAAGCGCTTTCAAACAGCCATTTTTATTTGACCTAAATTGTAAGCGCTTACAAAAAGCTTTTTACGTGGCATTTGCCACTACATAAAAACCCAATTTCTTTAGATCAGGGCTGAAAACAATGACGAAAAAAGCATCTCAACTTTCGCGGATAGCTGCCGCGATCTCAGTCGCAACCCTATTTGGCTGTGGAGGCGGAGCAACCACATCTACAGACATCGACGTTGTTGATCCTGCGGCACCCGTTTCTGACTGGGAGCTGGTATGGAGCGACGAGTTCGATGGGAACAGTATTGACGATGACAACTGGACTCATGAAGTAAACTGCGACGGTGGCGGCAATAATGAATCTCAGTGTTATACCGACAGCGAAGACAATTCATTTGTGTCTGACGGTAGCCTAAAAATTGTTGCTCTACCCGCGGAAGAAGGAGCGCAAAAGCCTTATACGTCAGCCCGTCTAAACACGCGCTACAAAGCAGACTTTAAATACGGCCGTATTGAAATGCGTGCTAAATTACCCTCGGGCCAAGGCAGTTGGCCGGCATTTTGGATGATGCCAACTGATGAGGTTTACGGTGGCTGGCCTCGTTCTGGCGAAATTGACATCATGGAAGCCGTAAACCTTAAGGCACTAGATGCTGACGGCAATCCCGAAAGCCATATTCACGGCACCCTTCACTATGGTCAAGAATGGCCAAATAACGATAGCTCAGGCAAAGCCTACTCGCTTCCTGATGGAGCGAATCCAGCAGACGACTTTCACACCTACGCCGTTGAATGGCAAGAAGGCGAAATTCGCTGGTACATGGACGATTACCTTTACGCTACGCAGCGTCGTTCAGAAGTTCGTTATAACGCAAACGGTGACGCAACTGGACTTTCTCACCGCGGCTGGTATGCGGAATACTTTGAGCAAGGCACAGGTGAACTAACCACTCACTGGGACAATGCGCCATTCGATCAAGAATTCTACATTATCCTTAACTTTGCAGTAGGTGGCGACTGGCCAGCTAACGTAAACGAAACAGGTATTGATGCTGAAGCGTTTGCCGAAGGTCAGACTTACGAGGTCGATTATGTTCGAGTGTACGAATGTGCATCGAACCCAGACACCGGCAAGGGCTGTGAAACTGTTCGCCCAGGTTACAACTCACTAGACGATGCATTAGTGGAAGGCGAGGCGCCTATCCCTTCACCACCGTCAACCGGTGTTGCACAAAACCTTACTATTTTCGACGGAACACCTAATCCAAACTGGCCTGCGTGGGACTGCTGCGGTGGTTCAACACCAGCACTTGTAGAAGATGCCGAGCAAGGACAGGTTTTCGAATTTGCTATTAATGAAACACCTACGGTAATGGGCTTTATCAGTCGAGCTCAATTCATTACCGACCCAGAAGGTGAAGCGTCTCCGTTTGATGCGTCTCCAATGGAAGAAACTGGCAGTGTTAAATTCGATCTGAAAGTTACATCGCTGCCTGCAAATGCGACAACTAATTGGCTATTTAAGATTGAAAGTTCTGAAGGTTCAACTGCCGCAGAACTTCCACTGATGGACGGCTATGTAGGACCCGCAGACACCGCTGGTGCTGCGCCTGAACAGGGTGTGTGGGAGTCTTACGAATTTCCACTTAGCGCGCTTGCAGCAGCAGGCTTAGATACAAGTGCTATCGATGTCATCATGGTTTTCCCTGCGTGGGATACCGGCAATGGCGCGGTTTATCGCATGGCTAATGTTGAAATTTCGCAAGAAGGCGGAGCTAGCTACCCAGAATTAGTCATCTTCGAAGATGGGCAAAACCCTAACTGGCCTATGTGGGACTGCTGTGGCGGCTCTACCCCTACTGAAGAAATGGACAACGAAGAACACGGTCTAACTGCAGAATTTCGAATTGGCGCAGAACCGACTGTAATGGGCTTTATCACGCGTCCTGAATCTGGCGGCGGTGACACCCCGTTCGATGCTACAGCACTTACCGACGGTGGCTTATTGCAGTTTGATATGCGCGTAGTGAGTGCGCCTAGTAACGCCGAAGCATCTTGGATATTCAAAATCGAGTCTAATGGCGCATCTACTGCTGTTGAATTGCCACTTTCTGATAGCGTTGAGGGTCAGGAGCCTGTGGAAGGTGAATGGCAAACCTACACATTTACTATTTCAGAATTGCAGGCACGTGGTTTGGACGTAAGTGCTATCGACGTCATTATGGTTTTCCCAGCTTGGGGCACAGGTGAAGGCGCGGTTTATCGCTTAGACAATGTGAAATTTTACCACCCTGATAGCGGCGAAGATGCGTCAGGTGCGGGCATCACGCTCTTTGCTGATACAGCAGCTGAACAATGGTCAATCTGGGATTGTTGTGGTGGCTCAACGCCAACTGAAGAAGTAGACGACGCGGAACACGGCACAGTAGCAGAATTTCGCATTGGCGCTACACCAACGGTGATGGGTTTCTTAGCTGATGAAACCGTATCATTCGATGCTTCATCACTACTTTCAAATGGCGCGATTAAGTTTGAAATGAAAGTAAGCTCAATGCCTAACGACGCCTCTGCACCTTGGTTGTTCAAAGTAGAGTCCATTAATGTCTCTTCTGCTGTTGAACTTCCAATGTCGGCCAGCTTGGAAGGTGCAGATCCGGTTGAAGGTGAATGGCAAACATACACTTTCCCACTACAAACCCTATATGACGCAGGCTTAGATATCAGCGCTATCAACGTCATCATGATGTTCCCAGCATGGGGGCAAGGCGAAGGTGCAGTTTATCGCATCGACAATGTAGAAATAGCAGCACAGTAACAAAGCAAATGCCGCTTTAGCCTTTAAAGCGGCAGTGACCAATTGATAAGAATTAGTAGGGCAATTATGAAAAACACACCATTTAAAAAGACCCAGCTTGCCACATCAATGGCTTTGTTGATGGGCTCTACCCTAGCTCTTCCCTCTTACGCACAAGAATCAGAAGCGGTAACACCGGCAGAGGGCGAAGTTGAAGTTATTCAAGTAAGCGGTATTCGCGGCAGTATGATCCGCTCTATGGATTTGAAACGCAGCTCAAGCGGCGTAGTAGATGCCATATCCGCTGAAGAACTAGGTAAATTTCCTGATACCAACCTGGCTGAGGCACTTCAACGCATTACAGGTGTAAGTATTAGTCGTTCAAACGGTGAAGGTAGTGAAATTACCGTTCGTGGTTTTGGTCCTGAGTTCAACCTAATTACCCTGAACGGTAGACAAATGCCGGGGACGGGCTTTACCCGTTCCTTCAATTTAGCCAACCTTTCTTCTGAAGGTGTAAACACGCTTGAGCTTCAGAAGACCGCCCGTGCAGAAAATCCCAGCGGAGGACTAGGTGCAACGGTAAACATTATTACCATGAAGCCGTTGGCGCAATCAGGACAAAATGCCACGTTTTCAGTGAAAGGTATTTACGACTCGTCTAACGAAGCGGGTGATGACGTAACCCCTGAAATTGCTGGTGTCTACAGCAACACGTTTGCCGATGACATGTTTGGATTTGGTCTGTCATTCTCTCATCAAGAACGTGACTTTCAACAACAAGCGGCAAATATTCAAGGCTGGCAGCTTCAAGAAAACGCTGCACTACCTGACTTAGACCCTGAAAATGTGGTTGATAACCGCACCAATATTACCGACGCTGCGTTCTTCCCTAAAGACATGAACTACAGCATTACTGACGTTCAGCGTGAGCGTTCAAACGCCCAAGTTACTTTCCAATTTCGCCCAGTTGACGATTTTACGGCAACGATAGATTACACTGCAACACGCGCCACTACTGGCACCAACACAGTGGGATGGGGTATTTGGAATAACTTTGGCGCTAATATTAATGCGTACGAATTAGACGAAAATGGTACAGCAGTCTATGCCGATATTAGTGGCGACGACGGCTCGTTTACTGCCAGTCGCGAAACCACGCGAGTTGACGCGCGTTCAATTGGTGTAAACCTAGACTGGGTAGTGTCTGACGATTGGCATTTCCGTCTGGATTACCACGATTCTTACAACGAGATTGATAACGGTTATGACAAAGGTTTGGGTAGCTCTGGTCAAATTATACTGGGCTCAAACCAGCTTGAGTCAAAAGTTTACGACTACAGAGCAGGCGAGATTCCACAAGTTTATGTGAACTGGAACAACGGTACGAATGAAATCTTACCTAGTGAAATTGACTCTAACTTCAGCCAATTCATTTACTCACCAGGTCGCTCTGATATTGAGCAACTGCAGCTTGACGGCACGTGGTATAACTCAGCTTTCGACATACCACTGGTTAAAATTGACTTTGGTTACGCCCGAACAGAACAAGCATTGACGGGTTTTGAAGCGTGGAGCGGACTACGCGGTGGCCCGGGTTTTAGTCCATCTTTCACAGAAATTTTCCCAGACAGCATGTTTATTCGCAATGACACATCAGGCTTCCTAGACGCTTTTGACGGTGGCGGCGCAGGCATGAATCCGGGTTACTATTACACCTATGATTTTGACGAAGCCATTGCCCGTCAACTTGCTTTCATTACTGGTGATGTCGTTGGCGAGAGTAACGCTTACTCTATCGACCCTTACTTCAGCGGTGCGCCTTCTGTCAGTAACGTAGAGGAAATTACCGACTCTATTTATGTTCAGTCAGAGTGGGACTTCGAGGTCGGTGATTATTACGTGCAAATAAATGCTGGTGTACGCTACGAAGAAACAGAAGTGCCAAGCTCTGCGGAGGTTCGTGTACCTGTGCAGGTAAATTGGGTCGCAGCTTCTGAGTGGATCACGCAGTTTGAAGACGAGCTACAGGTGCAAGACTTTACTGGCGAATATGACATTTTATTACCCATGTTCGACGTAAAAGTAGATGTGACGGATGACATTGTTGCGCGTTTCTCTTGGGGTAAATCAATTACCAGAGCGCCGATTGGCTTGCTACAAGGTGGCTTGGCATTCAGTGGAAGCCCTAAAATTGGCGCGAGAACCGCATCGGCGGGTAACACCAGCTTGCTACCGTTCGAGTCAACTAACTTAGACCTTTCATTTGAGTGGTACTACGACGAGTCGAGCATGCTTGCCGTGGGTTTATTCAGAAAGTCGGTTGAAAACTACATTACAACCACAGGTCAAGATCAGCAGTTCGAAGGTTTACGTGACATCTATCAAGGCCCTCGCTGGAACGAAGCCGTGACCGCATTAACGGCAGCTGGTGAGCAAGCCACCGATAGTGCTATTTATAACTACTTCATTGACAACAGCTATGCTGACGAAAACGGTGTGGTAACCCCTAATGCGGATGACCCGTTAATCACGTGGCGCACCACACAGCCTGGTAACTCTAGCGATTCAAAAACCGTTGAAGGTATTGAGTTAGCTATTCAGCATACGTTTGGCGACACTGGTTTTGGTTTCGGCGCCAACGCAACGTTAGTTGACGGCGACGTTGAATACGACCCTTACAACCTGAACGAGCAAGACCCGCTAGTAGGTATCAGTGACTCGGCCAACTTCCAAGTGTTTTATGAGAAAGAAGGCCTTTCTGTAAAAGTGACCTATGCATGGCGCTCAGACTATGTTGTGGGTATTGGCCAAGCACAAGGTTCTTCAGATAACCCAGCAACTCAGTTCGACACCTTTGGTCAAGTTGATGCCAGCATCAACTATGATGTGAATGAGCACCTAACTGTCTTCCTAGAAGGCGTAAACATTAACGACGAAACAGAGCGTGGCTACGGCCGATTCGAAGAGCAATTCTTATTTGCTCGTCAGTACGGACCTCGCTACACGCTTGGCGCTAGATATACTTTCTAAGTTGATAGAGCAATAATACTAAGGGCCTTTTCAGGCCCTTTTTTGTTTTAGCACGCTAGAATTATCAAACATTTCTTCCAATATTTGATAACCTCACTAGACAAGCTCAGGTACGAGTAATAAAAGAAGAAAGCGAGTGAAGTATAAGAAGTGTATTAGCGTACTAGTGCTATTTTTGTTGGGAATGAACAATACCTTCGCATCTGACGATGACAGATATTTTCAAGCGTATTCCCAAATTATAGGCAGTAAACCCGACAGTGAAGAAGAGTTAACGGCATTAGTCTCTGACTCTGATGTCTTATCTGAACAGTCATCTCTTGCATCTGTTTACATTGCTTTACTGCAATCTATGCTTGATCATCCCACGGGATTCGAAGAGTACAAACTTGCCCCGAAAGACCACTTAAAAGATATAAAGCGTTCACACCCAGCGTTGTATTTCAGACACAACATTCTGTCAGCTTATAACCTCGCCATTCAGGAAAAGTGGCGTTTAGCCCATAGCACTATTGACGAAGTAATAGCGTTTGCCAACGACAATGATCCTGAGCTTTACTTTGACGCTATTGCGACTAAATCCATTTTTCTAGCGAGAATGGGACTAATAAGAGCATCCCTAAACTCTGGCGCGAAAGTGTTAGGCGAACTGCCTTCATTAACCGAAAAACGCTTCTTTGGAGACGGTGCAATAGAAAACATGGAGCTTGAGATAGGGCTCAATATGTCTTATTTAGGGGAGAATAAGCGTGCTTTAGAATTGTGTTCTCGTGCAGAGACCTTTTTTTATACTAGGCCTTTGTCTAGCCCCCATCGGTATTACCAAATTGCCCTAGACTGCCAACGAAGAAGCCTCGAGAACTTAGGTCGAATAGATGAGGCTTTCGACATGCTCGAAAAATACACCGAATACGCTACATCCATTGAGGACTGGAATACCTACACCTATGGACTAGTTTTAAAAATTGAATATTTCTATGCTCTGGGCAAAGTAAAAGAGGCGCATGAATTAATTGAAAAAACTGAGAGTTTCATATCCTTACTACCGACCTCATACGATACTAACACTTATCAAATTTCTCGGTTCAAAGCACTAGTAGAACAGAGTGAGTTTGAAAGAGCTAACGCGTTGTCAGCTTTAATTATCGACAACTTGAGTGACGAGTACAGCTCACCCGATTTACATTGGGCACAATTCAAATCTATTCAGTCTTCTCTTTTCGAGCAGCTGGGGAACAAAGAGGCTGCCATTTCAGCATTGCGAGACAGTAAGAACTTTTATCAATCTCTTTACTATCAAACTGACGACAGAAAAGAACTGTTTAGCGACTATTATGAAAGTGCGTTAGCTGAGCGAAAACTACAACTCTTAAAACAACAGCACGAATTATCTCAACTGGAACTTGCAAACAGCAACAGAATGAATCTAATTCTTACTGCTGGGGCGCTGACTTTATTAGGACTTTTAGCCCTCATTAGCTATCTATATGCTGTCCAGCGAAGGTTGAAAAGAGAACAGGAAACATTAGCGACCGTTGATACGCTCACAGGCGTTCGTAATAGAAGAAGTTTACTCGGCGCAGTGCAGTTAGAGCTAAATGAAGCAAAGGCGTATAAAAACGACTTATCTTTGGTGTTAATCGATTTAGATAACTTCAAAGAAATCAATGACAACTATGGCCATGAGTGTGGGGACGATTTACTCAAAGCCTTTTGTGAACACGTTTCCAAGTCCATTAGAAAAACAGATACATTTGGACGTTATGGTGGAGAGGAGTTCATTCTGTGCCTTCCTAACACGTCGGCTGCCGAGGCTAAAGAAGTTGTTAGCTCTATCCTTGATAGTTATCGAAAAGTGCGTATTACGCCAAATATCAGCGCACAAACCTTTTCTGCTGGCATTGCGCAGTATCAAACAGGGATTGAAACATCGAATCTCATTAAGCAGTGTGACGAAGCGCTTTATGTCGCTAAAAGGTTTGGTAGGAATAGAGTTTGTATTTTCAGTCAGGATGACTAAGAAAACCAAAGAATTGAACGCCAATAAGTCGAGCGTACTACAGTATTAGAGTCATCAGACTTTAACACTGTAGTAACTAGTTTTAGCTACGGTCACTCGCGCGTTTCAAGCGACTGTTTTCGCTTATCCAACATTACTCGGTAACGGGCGTTCCGTCCTTATTAAATTTCGCTATTTCGGCGCCAGAAGACTCCCACTCTTCCTTTTCAGCTTTAGTGGCTTTGGGTGAGAACCAACCGACATAGGCGTAAAATATCCCTATTAGGGGCGCCGTCCAACATGCAAAGGCAAGAGGGATGTACAGCAGGTTTTCTAAGTTTGCGCCAGAAATACCCAGGCCAAGAGCAGATATCACAAACGCACCACCGGCATTCCAAGGGATGAGCGGAGACATTAACGTGCCCCCTTCTTCAATGCCACGGGACAGGTTAAGCGTGGAATAACCCATGCCTCTATAAACGGGTGAATACATTCTTCCCGGCAAGGCTACCGACAAGTACGGGTCGCCAGCCACCAGATTAGTAGAAAACGCCGTACCAACCGCTGCTATCTGTGTACCAGCAAAGGTTTTCGCTTTGCTCTTTATTGCATTGATAATGCTTCTTAGGCAGCCTGTCGTTTCTAACGCTCCACCGAAACCAAGCGCAATCAATACCAATGAAATAGTCCACATCATTGACTGAACGCCGCCGCGATTAAGCAAACTATCTATTTCAACAATATTCGTTTGGATGGCATATCCGTTATTTGCATAATCGAAAACGGCTTGCAAACTCTGCCCTTGCATAAACATGGCGAAGGCTCCTCCCACAACCGCTCCTGCAAATAACGCAGGAAGGGGGGGAATTTTCTTTAAGGCTAACCCCATAACAACAAGCGCTGGCAATAACGCCCACCCCGTAACGGTAAAGTTATCTTCTAATGCACTGGTGATACCTGCAATTTTTGCAAATGAGACGCTCTGAGCATCGATAACGAAGAAGCCGACGCCAAGGTAAATCAGAAATGCGAGCACCATGGCAGGGATTGTCGTTGCCATCATATTCTTGATATGTGAAAACACGTCGGTACCTGTAACCGCTGGAGCAAGGTTTGTAGTATCCGACAGCGGCGATACCTTGTCTCCGAAAAAGGCGCCTGAAACTACTGCTCCCGCCGTCCAGTACATGGGGATATCGAATCCTTCACCGATACCCATTAATGCTAAACCAACGGTGCCTACGCTGCCCCAACTTGTGCCTAAAGAAACTGAAACGACTGCACAGATAACCATACCCGCGGCCAGAAAAATTTGGGGAGACAGGGTCTTTAACCCGTAGTAAATAATGGTGGGTACCGTACCGCTGGCTATCCAAATACCTATGATCATCCCTACAACAATAAGTACACTTACCGACGGCAACGCAACATGGATAACTTTAAAGATTCCTGCCCGCACTTCTTCCCACGTTAGACCAAGATAAGTACCAACAAAACTTGTTAATGCTATGCCAATGGCAAGCGGTATATGAGGCTCAAACACGCCGAAGTAAAATATCTGGGTGCCGAGGATTAAAAGCGTCAATACAACAGGTGTTAACGCAAGTAAGAGACTTGGTGTTGCACGCTGTTCATCTGTCATTTTACTACCCTGTAATTTTCCCGAATGACAAGGATGAATGCAGGACGGAAACACGTCTTATCTACTTTCATCTCACCAACGATTGTTGTTTATATTACAGGTTGGCTACGGGATGAACTGCATAATAGATCGATAAACGGAAGGCTCAAGGTCGGTGCAAACAAAAAAAAGCCGCCAGTTTTTGAGGTTGGCGGCGTTGTTTTTTCTAGTAGCGTTGAGAGCTACTTACTGTTTAGTTTTGGCAACTTATACTCGCCGATTTGTCAGCCTCAGGGGTAAACTGAATATCTGCCACACTCAAGCTAGCCTTCCCTGAACTTCCCAGCTCAAACGGCACAACAAGGCCGGTAAAATCGATACCTTCATTAACAAAGCACTGTAGGTCAATACTTATGTTTGTCCATGTGTCAGCTGGCATTGCCTTTAGCTGCTCGCTAATATCAATTTGAGTTGAACAGCTGCCCGCTGCGTCTCCCTCGCCTTCACAGTTCATGCCTACGGTTACAGGTGCATTTATGTCTGAGTGACGACTAACGTTAAAGCTTAAGGCACCATGCGTAAGTAGTTGCGCACTTAAATCTTCACGGAAGAAGCTCTTGCTTGCAAAACGCATAGCGGCGAACTCGGTGCCATCGAAAGTGATTTTACGCGCATCTTCCTGCACTTCCTTATCAACCGTACGATAAGTAATGGCTCCAACAGTATGCGTGCTTGCGTTCACTGCCAGAGAATCATCACCAGAGTAGAGCCATAATACCCAAGGTGCCTCAACCGAGCCCTTTAGAATTTCCATCGGCTTGTTGCTGTCAGTACTCACCTTAATTTCAGTATTTAGCGTATCGCTTAGAACATTGTCATCGCTGTACGTTAAGCCGAAGCCATAAGGCAGCAAAGGTTCATAGGTTTCATCGCCCTTGTTAACGATCTGCTGAGGCTCTGACGGCCAAGAGAAAGACAGCTTGCCTTTAAAGTCCTGCTCACCAAACAAAACGTCTGCCACCGCTGCACCTTCAGAGCCAGGAAGCCAAGCTGCAACAAATGCATCAGATGCATTAAGCTCTGCGTTAACCCACATCGGACGGCCGCTGATAAACACCGACACCACGGGAATTCCCTGAGATTTCAAGTTTTCGAGCAACGCTAGATCCGTCTTGCTACCGTGTTGATAAATTAAGGTTTCTCTGTCGCCATGACCTTCTGCATAAGGCTCTTCACCGAACACCACTATGGCGACATCAGGTTTAGTTTCAAAGCTACCGTCAACCGATAGCTGTACGTTACCACCAGCATTTTCTACATGTGCTTTAATACCGTCATAAATAGAGCTGCCGCCAGGGAAGTCATCGTTGGTATTATTTGTGCCTTGCCACGTAATACTCCAACCACCTGATTGCTTGCCGATGTTATCCGCACCATCGCCCGCTACCAATATGCGTTTGCTTGCAGAAATCGGGAGGGTTTTATTTTTATTTTTCAGCAGTACCAGAGACTCGCGCACCGCTTGCGCCGCCACTTCTCTATGCTCTGCCTTACCAATAAGCGAACGGTCGCCAGATAACGGGCGGTTTGCCGGGCTTGGCTTTTCGAAAAGTCCAGCGCGTACTTTCACTCGAAGAATTCGGCGTACCGCATCATCAATACGCGACATAGGGATGGTGCCGTCGTTTACTTGAGCAAGAGTGTTGTCATACAGCACCTTCCAATCGTTTGGCACCATGAAGATATCTAAGCCTGCGTTAATGGCCTGCGCACAATCTTCGTTGTTGCAACCTTTAACTTGCCCATGACCGTTCCAGTCACCGACTACAAACCCGTCAAAGCCCATTTGCTCTTTAAGTACGTCGGTTAGTAAGTACTTATGACCATGAAGTTTCTCGCCATTCCAGCTATTGAACGACGCCATAACAGATTGTGCGCCCGCCGTTAGTCCGCCCACGTAGCCTTGGGCGTGAATATCAAATAACGCTTGTTCGCTGGCAACATTGTCACCTTGGTCATCACCGCCAACCGTACCGCCGTCACCTACAAAGTGCTTTACCGTGCTAATTACACGCTGGTCGCTTAAAAAGTCTTTGTCAGCCGCGCCTTGAAGACCTTTAACCACTGAAGCAGCATACTCTCTAACAATGGCTGGGTCTTCAGAATAGCTCTCGTAGGTTCTGCCCCATCGGTCATCGCGAACCACAGCAACGGTAGGCGCAAATACCCAATCGATACCTGTTGCCATGACCTCTTTAGCTGTAATGTGCGCAATCTTCTCTACCAGTTCAGGGTTATTCGCCGCGCCTAATCCAATGTTGTGAGGAAACAAGGTTGCGCCTATAACATTGTTATGACCGTGAACAGCGTCTGTCCCCCACATTGTAGGAATTGTCGAGCCGTCCAAACTGTCATCGATGGAAGCCTGATAAAGCTTTTCTGCAAGTGCTACCCAGTCTTCTGGTGTGGCGTGCTTGTCGTTATTAGGGAATGCACCACCGCCGTTAAGATAAGAACCAAATCCATATTTGCGCATATCTTCTACCGTGATATTGCGAATTTCAGGCTGGATCATCTGCGCAATTTTTTGCTCGATAGTCATGGTAGACAGAATTTCTTCTACCTTAGTTTCGACAGTAGCGTTTGATTTAACTTCAATATCCAGTTTAGGCCATACCTCGCCCGCTTTGTTTGGCTGTGGCTCAACATCATCGACTGAAGCCGTATTTTTTTCAGCTGAACATGCACTAACTAAAACGCCAACCAATGCACCGGTAACAACTTTCGCGATTATACTTTTTCGCATTATTTATCCTCGTTACTTTTCAGTGGTATTAATGTGAGATACGCGACTTCCTACAAGCCCATAGTAGGCAATGTAAAGGTAGCAAGAAGCGGGTAGTAAAAATGACAGCGTAACGCCGACGGTGTCTGCAAGCATGCCTTGAAGCAATGGAATAATGGCACCGCCAACTATGGCTAAACAAAGAATGCCTGAACCTTGTGGGGTGTCTTTTCCTAGCTGGTGAAGTGCAAGACTAAAAATGGTAGGGAACATGATTGAGTTAAACAAACCTACTCCCAAAATGCTCCATAGCGCGATGTCTCCTGTGCTTGAAAGTGATAGCAAAATAAGCGCAATAGCCATACAAGCGTTAAACGCCAGTACGTAGCCACCCGAGATTTTTTGCATAACCACAGCACCGATAAAGCGCCCTACCATCGCGCCTCCCCAGTAGTAAGCAAGTAGCTTGGCCGCCCCTGCCTCACTTAATCCGCCAACCGCCGGACTCGCTAGATAATTCACTAGCATGCTGCCAATAGCCACTTCCGCGCCGACATACATAAAAATGCCGACAGCGCCTAAAACAAGGTGCTTGTGATGCCATGCACCTCCTTTAAATACTCCAGTGCTTGCGCTGGTGTGATTTAGCTTCGGCAGCTTTAAATACATGAAAATAAGAGCCAGAAGAAGCAAAGACGCTGCAAGAATTAGGTAAGGCACTTGCACGTCTGAAGCGCCTGGCGTACCGCCTCCATGCTCTCCTGTAGCGCCGTAGATAAGATAAGAACCGAAGAAGGGAGCCACGGTTGTACCAAAAGCGTTAAATGCTTGGGTCATGGTGAGTCGTGACGAGGCAGTTTTAGGGTCGCCGAGTGCCGTTACATAAGGGTTGGCAGACACCTGAAGTACGGTTATACCAGACGCTAATACAAAAAGAGCTAACAGAAAAATACCGTATATTTGACTTGATGCAGCGGGGAAGAACAGCAAGCACCCCACGCAGGCTATAGCGAGCCCAAGTACAATACCTTTCTGGTAACCAATGCGCGACACCACCATGCCTGCAGGCAGTGACACAATGAAATAGGCACTAAAAAAGCAAAACTGAATCAGCATTGCTTGTGTGAAGCTAAGGTTGAATGCACCTTTTAAGTAAGGAATAAGGATGTCATTCAAACAGGTAATAAAACCCCACATGAAGAACAGCGTGGTGAGTGAGATAAGCGCAAAACGGTATCCACCGTTTGCCTCTGCCTCTTGGGCGCTTGAAATATTAGGCTGCACTGGTGTGTCCACGAATAACCTCTGTTGCTATTTTTCTATTTAATGATAAATTTACATTTGAAAGCGCTTACATCCAACTTTAAATAATTTTGTAAGCGCTTACATTGAAGAGATAATTACACGAAGCGTCATCGAATTCAATGTAAATATGATGTTATTTGCCCTGTCTAGCGCAGGGTTAATATGAAAAAATTGTTATAGTCAGGACATACCCACGATGCAAGAAATTAACCTTCCATCCAATTCAATGATGTTGTCGAAAGACTTTTTGTTTGGTGTGGCTACATCAAGTTTCCAAATAGAGGGAGACAGAAAAGGAAGATTAGATTGTATTTGGGACACGTTCTGCGAAAAGAAAAATGCCATTACTGATGCCACTAATGGTGACATTGCCTGTAACCACATAGATTTGTGGAAACAAGATGTAGAGCTAATTGATTCTCTTGGTGTTGATGCTTATAGACTGTCTATCTCGTGGCCACGAGTGATGAAACAGGACGGTAGCGTAAACGAAGTGGGCATGCGCTTTTACGAAAACTTAGTCAATGAAGTTATCAAGCGCGGCATGAAAGTGTTCGTGACGCTTTATCACTGGGATTTACCGCAACACCTTGAAGACAATGGTGGCTGGCTTAATCGCAACACAGCCTATGCATTCGAAAAATATGCTGAAGCCGTAGCAAACGCGTTGGGCGAAAAAGTCCACTCTTACGCGACATTAAATGAGCCATTTTGTTCAGCCTATTTGGGTTATGAGGCAGGCATTCATGCACCTGGAAAGACAGGCATGGCAAATGGTCGAAAGGCAGCGCATCACTTATTGCTTGCTCACGGTTTAGCGTTGAAGGTGCTTAACCGAGTTTGCCCAAAAAGCCAAAACGGTATCGTACTTAACTTTAGCAATTGCCATACAAAAAGTGATTCACCCGAAGACATACACGCCGCCAAACTCGCCGATGATTACCACAATCAATGGTATCTAAAGCCTATCATTGAAGGCAAATATCCAGACATTATCGATAAGCTCGCTCCCGACGTTAAGCCAGACATTGCGGAAGGTGATATGGCTATTATTTGCCAACCAATCGATTACTTAGGCATTAATTATTACACCCGCACTGTGTATCAAAGTGATGGCAATGGTTGGTTTGAAATTGTGCCTCCAGCCACAACCGAATTAACCGCAATGGGCTGGGAAATCACTCCTGATGCCTTTACCGAGCTGCTTGTTGATTTGCACCAACGCTATGACTTACCGCCTATTTATATCACTGAAAACGGAGCAGCAATGGATGATGAGCTCATAGATGGGGAAGTGTTGGACAATGGGCGTACCGCCTACTTCCACACCCATTTAAATGCGGTAAATGAGGCAATAGAAAAAGGCGTAGACATACGCGGATATTTTGCATGGAGCCTAATGGACAACTTTGAGTGGGCGCTGGGCTATTCAAAGCGTTTCGGCATTGTTTATGTCGACTACGAAACCCAAAAACGTACGCCAAAACAAAGCGCTTTGGCTTATTCAAAACTGGTTAAGAGCCGGATAAATGGGTACATTAGCGGTATCAAATAAGGACAAGTACCAAACCGTATGGCAACAATTTACCAAGTATCAGAGGCCGCAGGTGTTTCGTTAGCTACCGTTTCTCGCGTTATGAATGGCAACGCGAAGGTAAGCGAGCGCACCCGCAAAAAAGTAGAGGATGCTATGGCATCGTTGGGATACCAGCCCAATGCCATTGCGCAATCTCTTGCGTCAAACCGCACTAACAGCGTCGGTTTGCTCGTATCTGAACTGCACGGCTCTTACTTTGGCGACTTGATGAGTACGGTAGAACATGTGCTTAAACAAAACGGTAAGCACGTTATTATTACCGCCGGTCATGTGGATGAAAAGCGCGAGCACGAAGCTATTGAGTTTTTAAAAAGCCGCCGTTGCGATGCCTTGATTCTTCACGCTGAAGCCGTCTCCGATGACTACTTAAAAACACTAGTAGACAGTAAGATCCCCGTTGTTGTGATAAACCGAAAAGTGGACGCTCTCGACGAGAACTGCTTTGTTGTGGACAACGAAAGAGGCGGCTACATGGCAACGAAAGCTGCTATTGATGCAGGCCACAAAAAGATTGCGTACATTAGCGGCCCGCTATTTAAAAAGGATGCGAGCGATCGTCTGGCAGGTCACAAAAGAGCCCTTCAAGAAGCAGGGGTTACCTTTCGTGAAAACAGTGTCTTTGAAGGTGACTTCCACGAGTCATCAGGCCAAGAAGGCATGCAGCATCTTCAGAGAACATTCTCTGACTTTACCGCATTGGTATGCGCGAACGACGAAATGGCCTCTGGTGCAATGACCGCTGCACGAGAAGCGGGATTTGATATACCGTCACAGCTTTCTATCATTGGCTTCGATAACGTACTGTTTTCGCGCTACCTTTATCCAAAACTCACTACCATTAATAACCCTATTCACGCTATGGGAGAAATGGCTGCTTATTGGGTGCTGCAACATGTTTATGACATAAAAAGCCCTATTCCTATTGAGCACTTATTTGAACCCGAAGTAGTAAATAGGGACACATTAGGCAAATTATAAAATGAATAAAGCCCTGTCTCCGTCGCTGTATTACACACTCATTGTCTCTCTTGGAGGGTTTATTTTTGGCTTCGATGCCAGTGTAATAGCGGGAGCCAATGGCTTTATCGATGCCGAATTTAACCTAAGCGATTGGCAGCAAGGCTTCGTCGTAAGCTCACCGACACTAGGTGCGCTAATAGCCATGCTATTTGCCGGTGGCGTTAGCGACGCTATTGGCAGGCGCAAAGCCCTCATTCTTGTCGCTTTCCTTTACCTGCTTTCTTCTGTCGGCTCTGCCTTAGCCCCTAATTTCGAACTATTAGTGCTTTCTCGCTTTATTGGCGGCATTGCCTTTTGTTCGCTGATCATTGCCCCGCTGTATATTTCGGAAATAAGCGCCCCAGAAAACCGAGGCAAAATGGTGTCGGTGAACCAGCTAAATATTGTATTTGGCTTCGCCCTTTCCTATTTCACCAACTATTACCTGTTGCAGCTCAGCAATAGCGGTGCAGGTTGGGTTGCTGAATGGGGTTTAGATACACATTTATGGCGCTACATGCTGGGCTTGGAGGTTATCCCCGCAGCACTATGGTTTGGTTTACTGTTTACTATTCCGCGTAGCCCCAGGTGGCTGGTACTAAAAGGCCAACACGAGGAAGCCGAACAGGTTATAAACCGCTTATTCGACAAAGCCCAAGCCAGCGCTCTTGTTGAAGATATAGCGTCTTCACTTAAAGAAAAGTCGTGGCCTTTTCGTGAACGCCTAGGCTTTCTAAAGGCGAAGGCCATGCGATTTCCGTTAATGGTGGGCATTATTATTGCCATTGCTCAGCAAATTACCGGCATTAACGTTATCTTTTTTTACGCGCCCACGATTTTTGAACAAAGCGGTGTAGGTACCAATGCGGCATTTATGCAGGCTGTATGGATTGGCTTGGTTAACGTAGCATTTACCGTGGTTGCTATGCTAACTATTGATAAATGGGGAAGAAAACCGCTGCTGCTGATTGGCTTAACTGGCGTAGTGATCAGCATGTCTATTTGTACCTATGGCTTTAAACAGGCGACATATCAAGTACAGCAAACGGCCATAAACGAAATACAGCAAGATGCGCCGAGTGTGGCAATAAAGCTAACTCCACTAACCAACGATATTTACTATTCAGACGTTGAGTTTAAGCGCACGCTAAAGACCACACTTACCAGCGACGAATACGATGCGTATCAGCAACCATTGCTAACTAGCAGTATTAATATGAATGCACCTTTAGTGTTGTTTGGCATTATTGCGTTTGTTGCTTCGTTCGCGATGTCTCTTGGCCCAGTGATGTGGGCAATGCTTGCTGAAATTTTTCCGAATCAAACCCGCGCTTTGGCTATTTCATTAGTGGGCATGGTGAATTCACTCACCAGTTTTCTAGTTCAAGTTGTTTTCCCTTGGGAGTTGGCCAACTTGGGAGCCGCGGCCACGTTTGCAATTTACGGCGTGTTTGCCTTAGTCAGCCTGATATTAGTTGCTAAGTTCTTCCCAGAAACAAAAGGAAGAACCTTGGAAGAAATCACGGAAGAATTTGAGCGATCCGCTTAGCTGAGGTCAATCCTGTATATTAAGGCAACCTGATAGCATGCTGACCTGCACAAAGGTTATCCATTCTCGCCTCTTCTAATAGTAGTGTTGATGATACATTTAACGCGCTTGGCGTAACGTGAGAAGCAACTAGGATGAGATGGTTGGCAGCGTAGCGATTTAATACCTCACACACTTTATGCTGAGTAGTCACATCCAAGCCCTCGAAGGGTTCATCAACAAGCAACACTTTTGCGTGAGATAAAATAGCGCGCGCTAAGGCTAGTCGCTTACGCTCTCCCCCAGAGAGCGTCCTACCCGCCTTGCCAACCCACATAGACAACGGCAACAGTGCCTCTAGCCCTAATTGAGCTAACAGGTTAGTCATGTCATCAAGGGGAATACCCATTCCGGCAGGGTCTAAATTTGAAGAGACACTGCCAGAAAGCACTATTGGCTCTTGTTCCACATAGCGCCAGTTTTTAATTAAGCCATCGGCTATACGCATGCCATCCACTTCTTTAAGTCCAGTAGAAGGCACAACCCCCGCAATTGACTGAAGCAAAGATGACTTACCACAGCCTGACGGCCCGGATATACATACGATGCCAGTGGCTGGGAATGTAGCATTGACCAAAGGTAAGCGTCTATTTTTGGCAGTATAATCAGATAACGTAAGTGAATGGTGCAGTTCGGTGCGTTCAAGTACTTTAATGGGTGAGGTTTTGAGCTTCTTAAGGGCTTTCGCGCTTTGTTTGTGCTGTGCAAACTTGGTAATGCTGTGAAAAGCTGCACCAGCCCAATCAGGCGCAGCCATCAATATCATGGGCACAACAATAGCAATAGGCATATACGAAAAGTCAGATATTGGACTAACTGCGCCCGACATAACTAACACTACCGCAAAAAATGCCGCGCCCTGAAACCACCAGCTCGCGCGTTGCGCTTTATCTTTCTGCGTAGTTTGTTGTCGCCACACCCTGTCAGCACTCGGCATGCTATCGATCGCATGCCCACCCTCTTCCTTTGGCATGTTGTTCATTGCTTTATTTAAGTGCCATATAGCGCTGCAGTTAAGGAAGTCGGCTGACTCTTGGCGAAACACTTTATTTTCCTTTGTCGCTTTTTTCGCAACGTTTAAACCACTAAAGCCTTGCAGCACAACGATGAAGAGCCAAATAACAAAAAGTGTAAGTAAAAATGACGTGCCGGGAAGGTCAAACCATACTGCAACAATGCAAAGATTTGTGAATATAAATGTAATGTTAGAAAGCGGAGCTATCCAAGCAATCCACCGACTGGCAAGCGTTTCGGTATGCTGGGCTAATGCTTCTGTTGTGAACGCTTTGTCGGTAATTTTACTGTTTTCAAGTTGACTGAATACAAGCAAGCGACCCTCTGCAATACGGGTAAGCAAATCGTTATGACCCACCCACACATTGGCATATCCCGAAGCAATGCGAAGTAGTGCTAGCGCGCGAATAACCACCGCGGGAATAACGTAATTAAAACCTACAGGTGCAATAGCGCTGATAGCGATAAACCACGAAGAAATAACAAGAATGGTTATTCCTGCCACACCGTGTAAAAGAGCAAGCAGTAGCGTGAGATAAGCCGGTTTACTTTTCATCAAGGCCACACTCCTTTTGATTGGCATTCGCCTTAAAGCTCGTTGCCGTCACACTGCTACAGCCTTGTAGGTGCTCGTCTTGTAATGCGCCTATTTTGCTTTTAAGCCCTGCCTCTGATTTTGACTTTGAGTTGGAAATGGCGTCTTGTTCGGGCGTGCTTCGCGATACCGTCCAAAAGCGGTTAAACCAGTTTGCAGGGAGTGCTTTGTGAGAAGCCCAAATCAGTGTTTTGTCTCGACCCAAACGTTCAATTAACTGTCCCAATCTTGCATGCTGGGAATCTGGCAAATGGGCTGTAGGCTCGTCTAGTAACCATATATTGTCTTTGCGCAACAGCGCTCTCGCAAGCGACAGCCTTTGCGCTTCTCCACCTGAAAGCAGTGGATAATCCGTCATTACCGTATCAAGCCCCAAAGGCAATAACGACAGCCACAAGTCAAGTTCTACTGCTTCTAGCGCTTTCATAAGCGCGTCGTCTGTAAAGCTGTCGTTTAAACACAAATTTTCACGCACGGTACCTGGCGTGATCACGGGGTGCTGGGTTATCCAAATTACCGGTTCACTGAATGTATGTGTGCTAGGTCTTTGACCGCCTAAGGCTTCTAATAATAGTGTTTTACCTGAACCAGAGCGCCCGCTAATGAGTATTTTATCGCCCTTTGATACTTCTAGAGATTCAGCGTGCAAAAGCACAGACGGCTCATCAACATCCGTTGTAGCGTGAGAGCTTTGCGAGTGAGTTTGCCCGGCGTTAATGTCAAAAACCTTAAGGTTGTTAGCCGTAAGCAATACCTCGTGTTCTGATGAATAATGGTGGGTTGTGTCAGCGTTGACCGGGTTCACTGCACTACCATCAATATTTTGTGTGAAGCGCGAGAATAACGGCGCGAGTTCAGCTTTGGCGGCTTCTGCTTGCGCCTTCTGATGGTATACCTGCCCCAACTTTTTCATTTCACTGAGTAACAATGGCACAGTCAGCAATATCCATAAGCCTTGCTGGAGCGTTATTTCCGGCCCAATACTCAACTCTCCTAACAGTGAAAAACCAATAAATACTGCCGTAAGTGCAACCGCGAGTGTTGCGAAGAAGTCGAGCACGCTGTTGGACAAAAACGCTACGCTCACTACTTTCATAGTACGCGCATTCAAATTTTCACTGGCATCTTTGAGCAGGGCTGTTTGTTTTTGATGCGCCTGATAATTTGCCAGCATCGGCAGCGCGGCTAACCTATCAGTAAATAAACTTCCCAAACGTTCAAGGGCGATAAAATGCTTTCGATGTAGGGCAGCGGCTCCCTTGCCCACAATGATCATAAAAAGTGGCACTACTGGCAATGTAAGCAGTAGGCCAATCCCTATAACGGGGTTCACATAAAAGATAACGGCTAAAGCAAACAAGGGGACAACAACTGCAATCATTTGCTGCACTCGATATTCAAGTGCCCAGTCAGCAAAAGCCTGTAAGTGCTGCAGCCACACCGTTTGCCAATAGTAAACCGAGTGCTGTCGAATAAGCGCATATTGACGCTCAATGAATACGTATTGTAGGTGCTGTTCGAGCTTGTTTAATACCTGCATTCTTGCACTACTAGATAAGGCATTGAATGCGCCTTGTAGCAGCCAGCTAAGCCCCAGAGAAACGGCAAGTCCTGTGACATCACTCGCTGTTGCAGGAGACTGGTTTACTACCCAGTCATGAGCAATATGAGAAAAATAATAGAACCCAATAATCAAAGAAAAAAGCGACAAACACTTAACCACTACTTGCGCCATAAGCGAAGTGCGCAAGCCAAGCGACTGCGCCTTATCCATCTCATTGCACCACGCATTAAGCGTTTGCCGGTTGGGAACTTTTTCTTTGATCACTGTGGTTTTGACTCTTCTTTTGCGTTACTTAGTAATGAGAGCAAATTTCGCATTTCTTTTTCATTCTTTTCCAAGTGGTGGTGGGCTGGCTGCAAGAACCCTCAGCGGCAGGGACGCTGCCGAAGAGCCCCCATGGACGAGTTCACCCCGTGTCCTTGCGGCCAGCCTACCTCCACTTCTATTCTTGGTCTTCGGGTCTATCCATATTTTCCGTCGACTCCAACCACATGGCGTTGATAATGCCAAAAGAGCACGCCAGCAAAACTCCTAAAATCCAAGCGAAATACCACATAGCGTTCTCCTTAATAAATGGTGTGAGACTGGTCGAGGTCTTCGTTTTTAATGCGCCCGCGCATTACGTAAAAGCTATAGGCCGTGTAGCTAAGTACAATAGGCACAAAGATACAGGCAACGATAAACATTACGTTTAGCGTCATATGGCTAGACGTAGCGTCCCATACGGTTAAGCTCGCCTCTGGCATAGTGATGCTTGGCATTAGGAATGGGAACATTGAAAAGCCAGCCGTTAAGATAACGCCTGCTATAAATAGCGCACTCGATACAAACGCCATACCTGCATTACCTTTCTTAGAGAAAAGCGCACAGGCCAGACCCGCAATAATACCCAGCACAGGTGCTGCCATCATAAGGGGGTATTTGCTGTAGTTGCTCATCCAAGCTCCAGCTTCAATGGCAACCTCTTTCTTAAGTGGATTTGACGTTGCAATAGTGTCGACTGCCGACGTAATCACGAAGCCGTCTAATCCAAATGCCACCCACAGACCTGCAAGTACAAATAGCGTGACACCAGCCAGGCTTAACACAACCGATACTGCACGTGCGCGAACTTCAATAAAGCCATCGGTTTTCATTTGTAGCCAGGTTGCACCGTGATTCAGCAACATAGCCACAGAAAGCAGTCCTGCCACCAGCGCAAACGGTGTTAAAAGGCCAAAGAACGAACCTGTGTAGGTTGATTTAAGCGTGCTGTCCATTTCAAACGGTACGCCCAACAGCAGGTTACCAAACGCCACACCAAAGATAAGGGCTGGGATAATACCGCCAGCAAATAACGCCCAATCCCACGCTTTACGCCACTGCGGGTTTGGTAATTTACTGCGGTAATCAAAGCCTATCGGGCGCATCCAAAGGGCAATTAAGGTAAGGGCCAGCGCGAGGTAAAACCCAGAAAACGCAGTGGCGTAAATCATCGGCCACGCGGCAAAAATAGCGCCACCTGCGGTGATAAACCAAACTTGGTTGCCATCCCAATGCGGGCCTACCGTGTTTATCATTACGCGACGCTCTTTGTCATTTTTACCAATAAGCGTGAGCAGTGCTCCAACGCCCAAATCGAAGCCATCAGTAACCGCGAAGCCAATTAGCAGAACGCCAACCAAGCACCACCAAATGACTCTCAGTAGTTCATAATCAATCATGCTTTTGCTCCTTGCTCATCAAGGTCAATAAGATCAAATTCAGTGTCAGGCTGCTTATCTTCAGGTGGAACTGGCCCTTTCTTGGCAAACTTCTTCATTAGGTAAAAACCAATAATGAACATGCCGGTGTAGAAAGCACTGTAGGCTACAAGGGTTATTACCACGTCGCTTACGGCGAGATTAGATACCGACGTATGTACCGGAAGCACCTCTGCAATTGACCATGGTTGGCGGCCATATTCAGCGACAAACCAGCCAGCCTCACAGGCAATCCAAGGAAGCGGCAAACCGTAGAGCGCGCTTTTTAATAGCCAACGTGGCTTAGTAATCTTGTGTTTAGTACTGTAGTAAAAGGCGCACACAAATAGCGCAAGCATAATAAAGCCAGCCACAACCATAAGGCGGAAACTCCAAAACAATGGGGCAACCGGCGGAATGCTGTAATCTACTGCCTGTTGAAGCGCGGCATCAGAAGGATTTGAAACGTTCTCAGTGAAAGGCTCTAGCAACATAGCGTAGCCTAAACTGTCTTTATTTTGGTCGAAGGCAGTACGTTGCTCAGCTGTCGCGGTGCCGTTTCTTACATCATCAAGCACTTCATAGGCTTTAATTCCGCTCAGAATACGCTCGCGATTCTCTTCTTTAAGATCCTTAATACCTTTTACTTCTTCGGTTAACGAACGGGTAGCAATAATGCCCATTGCCCAAGGAATTTGAAGGGCGTACTCGGTTTCCTGCTTCTCGTCGTTTGGAATACCAAACACAGTAAACGGCGCAGGTGCAGGATGGGTTTCGTACTCAGCTTCAACTGCTGCCAGCTTCACTTTTTGTACATCACCAAGCTCATAACCACTTTCATCTCCTAGCACGATCACAGAAAGCGTTGAGGCTAGGCCAAAGCTAGCAGCTATGGCGAACGAACGGCGCGCAAAGGCGATATGCTTATGATTAAGCAGGTAGTAACTTGAAATTGCCAACACAAACATTGCGCCGGTCACGTAACCTGCTGATACAGTGTGAACAAATTTGACCTGTGCTACGGGGTTAAAAATAACCTCAGCAAAGCTGGTCATTTCCATACGCATGGCTTCAAAATTAAATTCAGCGCCTACTGGATATTGCATCCAGCCGTTAGCAATCAAGATCCACAGTGCAGAGAAGTTTGAACCAATGGCCACCAGCCAAGTCGCCATCAGATGCTTCACCTTTGACATTTTGTCCCAGCCAAAAAAGAACAACCCCACGAAGGTAGATTCTAGGAAAAAGGCCATTAGGCCTTCGATGGCAAGTGGCGCACCGAAGATATCGCCTACATAGTGAGAATAGTAAGACCAATTCATTCCGAACTGGAATTCCATGGTTAAACCTGTGGCTACACCAATGGCAAAGTTAATTCCAAACAGCTTTCCCCAGAATTGGGTCATCTGCTTATAAATTTCTTTACCCGTCATTACGTATACCGATTCCATAATGGCAAGTAGGAAACTAAGCCCCAAAGTTAAGGGTACAAATATAAAGTGGAACATTGCAGTTAATGCAAATTGCCACCGCGATAGTTCTATTAACGTATCGCTCATGGGTTATCTCCCTTGTATTTCGTTTGCGCGTTAAACGCTTAGCAGAAAAGTGGTTTAAAATTCAGTGATGAACACGTGAATATGCCGCATGGCAAGAGCACGGTTTATGCCATACATCAGTAATTTGGCTGCTTAAGCGCAATTACCGATAAACGGCGGTATTTTCGTACTGTGCAGATAAATTATTCCACGACCGAGCGTGTGGCTTATTGATCCAACGCAACAATTGATGGCGATGCATTCGCCATATTTGTCATTTAGGTGACAAATATGGCACAAGAGAAAGGCTGCTTAGCAGATTGTCAAAAAGTGGAGTATAAGGAAAAGTTAAGGGGTATATGAGAGTGTGAACGCGCCTCGTAATTCTCCCAATTCGAACCCTGTAGCTTGATCGTTGGGATAGTGCTTTAGAATGGATTGTTTTACTGAAGGCGCCACATTAGCTCCGTGGCATGCCATGCACACCTGACCTTGTTCAATCGCCATCATGTACCTAAACTCACCGCTTTCGCTATCGTATTGATAAGTTTCAATAGGTCTTTTAGGGGCCAAATTGTCTTGCTTAGCTTTGGTCAGTAATTGTGAAAACCACGCTAACTGCTCACGCTCCCATTGATCTGCCGCATTGTTTGGGTTCCTTACTTTCAGCGCGGTACGCCCAACCTCCCACCCGTTTTGACTAAGCGCCAGACCAATAGGAGCCGCTGCAATCTGGCATTCGTTAACGCCAGCCTCTAGCCCTCCGGATTGAATTGCTTGCTGTAGTCGTGACTTTAGCGCGCCTCCCAGTGCTTTTGCGTGTAATCGCGCTTCTTTGACTTTTTCCTGTACACTGTTTTCACTTTTTTTCTCATTGGCAGTCACTGTATCTGCCAATGAATGAGCACTACTTGCCAATAAGCTTATCGCCACCAGCATTACGCTATTTTTCATTATAAAACTCTCTTTGGAACTGAATGAGTTGCTACCGAAGTATTGTCGTTTGTCTCAAACAGTGAACAAGCTCTATGCCAATATGATAAATTGCCAAAATTAAATTAGAACAAACTAATATTCAGCCACCCATGAATATATCCATAGTACAAGCGATGATAGATGCGATAGATAAACCCGCAATCTTCATTAACCCAAGCTACGTTATTGAAGCTGTCAACCAGCCCTACAGAGATACCTACCCTGTGGATATAAAGCTTGGCTTTAGTACCTGCTATCAAGTCTCTCACCGCAACAACAAACCTTGCGATAAGTGCGGCGAGCATTGCCCAATGCAAGAGAGTAAAGCCACAGGACGAGCGGCTAGCGTAGTACACGTTCATACCACCCGTGAGGGTCAAAGCTACTGCGACATCCTCATGCGCCCGATCTTCGACGGTAGCGGAGAATTATTAGGTTTCTTGGAAATACTTGATAAGCTTTCGTTTGCCTCAAACCGACCTTCAGCAGGAAAGATGGTCGGCGAATCAGAGGCATTTAAAGCAATGCTAAACAAAATAAATCGCGCCGCTAACTCAGATATTTCAGTACTATTGTTTGGCGAAACCGGCACGGGTAAAGAGCTGGTGTCCCAAGCACTTCACTCGAGTAGTCACCGTGCTGGCAAACCATTTGTTGTCATCGAGTGTACCGGCATGTCTGACACGCTGCTTGAAAGCGAACTATTCGGTTATGAAAAAGGGGCATTTACAGGCGCAACCACAAATAAGAAAGGGCTCGTTGAAGCAGCGGAAGGCGGCACATTGTTTTTTGATGAAGTCGGCGATATCCCACTTTCAACACAAGTAAAGCTTCTGCGGCTGTTCGAGTCGCAAACTTATCGGCCTGTAGGAAGCACAGTGTCTAAAAAGGCTGATTTTCGTTTAGTGTGTGCATCACACAAAAATCTAAAGCATATGGTGGAAACGGGCGAATTCAGACAGGACCTCTACTACCGCATTGCCGGTTTTCCTATCAACCTCCCTTCTTTACGACAAAGAAAATCAGATATAGCACTGATAGCCGCTCACTTTTTGGCAATGTCTAAAGAGAAAAAACGGTTTCATAAAAACGCGCTAGAAAAACTAACCAACTACCCGTTCCCAGGCAATATTCGCGAACTCAAAAACATTGTAGACCAAGCTATTTTACTGGCTGATGAAACCGTTATTTACGATACAGACTTACCCGAGCTCGATAACATAAGCTCTGATGCTATCAATGATGCCTCTTCATCTCACAGTAACGTTGTGACCTTAGACGAATTGGAACGCCAATACTTACGTCAGGTTCACACGTCTTTTGAAGGCGATACCCAGCAACTTGCACAAGCGCTGGGAGTGAGTACCCGTACACTTTACAGAAAGCTGAAAAAAGCGGGGGTTGGAGATACGTAAAAAATAATAGGTAGAAAAATTACCAAAACGCAGGCTATGATAAAAAGGCGCTAACCAGATAAAGAAAAATGACTTTAAGACGCCTACTTACACTAACACTTTGCCTTTGTATGCTTTTGCAAAATGCATTAGCACTTGGCCTTGCTGCCCATACTATGCAGCAAGCACGTGCGTTTGTAGGTGAAGATATTGAACTTATTTGTACTGGCAAGACCATGCGCTACATTTCAATTAGCGCCACTGAGTTTGAAGGTGAGTTCGTTTTTGTTAGCCCCGAACTGCTCAAAGCACCCGCCGAGCACGTTGACTGTACCAATGGCACGTTAGCCGACTTACCTCAGGTTGACGAGCCACTACATGCCACATTACCTTTACTATCGCTGGTTCGCTATCGCGCTTTAGTCGCGCGTTTAGCGGCTAAGCCCTTTACAGATTTTGCTTACGCGGCGCCGCTAAGTCGTGCCCCACCACACGCATAACAACCTCCCAAACACACTGAACATGCATGCTTTCACCATGCACAACACTCGTTTTTTAAAATGGGATTGTTATGAAGCAATCTATCATTGCGCTTGCCGTATTCACTGCGTGCGCGCCCGTACACATTTACGCAAACACCATCGACTTAGCCGATAACACTTCGACAGAAGTGGTCACCGTTATTGGCACACCGCTTTCCCTTAGCACGCAAAATATCGAGCAAGAGTCTGTTAGTGCTACCAGCAATATTGACGCTGACTTTGGCGATCAGCTTGCCACATTACCTGGCGTGTCGATATCTCGAAACGGCCCAGTCACCGGGCTTATTCAGTATAGAGGACTTTATGGTGACCGAGTTGGCGTAAGCATTGATGGCGTTGATATTGCTGGAGCAGGACCAAACGCCATGGACTCGCCCCTTTCTCATGTGCTGCCAGAACCAAGACTGACCGCCACCCTTTACCGGGGGATTGTACCAGTAAGTGCAGGTGTGCAGACGCTAGGCGGAAAGCTTCGCATTCACTCTGATGCCTCAGCACTTTTTGACTTGAATACAGGCTTTAGCGGTAGCGTAAGTGCCAGCGCAATATCTCCGGGGAGCGGTCAGCAATACCAAGGCAATCTGTTTTATAAGAGTGAGCAGGCTTTTGTTAGCGGCGCCTTCACTCATCAGCAGCGCGACGAACAAGAGTCGGGAGATAACAGCGTTATACCAAACAGCCATTACCAAAGAAATGGCGGTAAGTTTAGGGCGGGCGTCGAGTGGGGCAATCACCAAGTCGATGTGAGTTTTCAGCAACTTAATACTAACGAAAGCGGCACGCCTGCTTTAGCCATGGACATTGGTTTTATTGATGCCGCTTGGTATCGACTGGGCTATCGCTATAACGCAAATGATAGGGAGTTCTTCACGTTAAGCTGGTTTGGCAACAGCAACCAACATGCCATGGACAACTTCTCACAGCGCATGGTGATGTCTGCCGACATGGCGAGAGAGAATAACGCTGATGCTATTGCTCAAGGTGTAGATGCCACCTATGTAATGCCATTTTATAAAGGCGCCCTCAAACTGGGTGCCAATCTGCACCACAGCAGGAATAACTCGACCATCACCAACCCTAATAACGGCATGTTCTTCGTTGATAACTTTACCAACGTAGAAAAAGACACAGCCAGCGTGTACGCAGAATGGCAGCGAGATAAAGCATCCTTTTCAACAACAATTGGTACCCGATATACACGTGTTGACATGGATGCCGGGCTAGCCGGTTCTAATATGGTTATGATGAACCCTGCCATTGCTTCACTCGTTGATGATTTCAACGCGGCAGAACGCAGTAAGAGCTATAACATGTTAGATATTGCCGCTAGCACGCGATATCACGCCAGCGACAATGTCGATGTTGTCCTTGGCGTATCGCAGAAAAACCGTGCCCCTACTTACTTCGAGCGCTATACGTGGCTACCTCTTGGTATTTCTGGGGGAATGGCAGACGGATTTAACTACATTGGTAACTTGGCTCTAGACAACGAAACTGCACGCCAGATAGATGTGGGTATTGATTACCGTTTCAAAAGCTGGTCAGTTTCTCCTCGTCTCTTTTATCAAGATATTGAAGACTATATTACTGGTTCTCCCAGCACGAATATGGCTGCCAATATGGTCTCTACCATGATGGCAGGCACAATACCATTTCAGTGGACTAATACAGACGCCGTAATCAAAGGGGCAGATCTGACTGTTTCGGGTAATGTGTTTGATAACGTGAAGCTTAACGCAGTAGCAAGTGTTCAGCACGGTAATCGCGACGATATCGACGATGCGTTGTTTCGTATTGCCCCTGAACAGCTGATCACCACCATTCAATGGGACACACAGCTGCTTGATACGCCAATGGCACTCCAATTAACGTCAGAATTGGTAGGAGCACAAAACCACGTTTCAGCGCTACAAAGTGAAAACACTACCGCTGGATATGGATTGGTGCATATTACGGGGCTTTTCACCCTTATAGATAATGCACAGTCAAACCTTCAGGTAACGGCAACCGTTCATAACCTGTTTGATAAACACTACGCCCCACACACAGCAGGAATTAACCGCGTGATGAATACTGATGTTGCAGTAGGTGAGCGAGTACCCGCTGCGGGGCGAGAGTGGCATTTATCGCTGAGCTACAGGTTCTAACCGTTTAAAACTCAAACTGCAAAAGGCATAAAGATAAACCAGTGATTCTCCTTCGCTGGTTTATCTACTCGTAATGTCTGATACACATGCCGTTTTAAACGCTAGAAATGAAAACTTGTGCACTAACGTGAGTATTTTGAAGGTAAAGAGCTGTGTCAGATTACAGCGGGAAATAAGGTTGAGAATGCCTGCCACAAGAGCCGCAGGGCCAACAGTGTCACCACTATCTTGAACGCCAGCATAAATTTTTCAGCGGGGACACGCTTTAATACTTTCAAGCCGATGAATGTGCCGAGCGCACCACTGGCAATCATAATAATGATTAGTCCGGCCCACTGGGCAAAAGAAAACCCTACAAAGGTAAAAACAAACGCTTTAAGGCCGTGTTGCAGTGTCATACAGCTGGCAAACGTGCCGGTAATCTGCATTTTGCTGTAATTATTTCGGTGTACAAATGCCGCCACCAAAGGCCCTGTGGCACCTACAAACATTGAAACCAGCGTGGTTACCAACCCTGCCAATGTTCTACCCGCGGGGTTCATTTCTTGTGCTTTGGGTTTACTCCCCCACACCAGAAATAAAATAAATGCGGCAACCGCAAATTGAATAATAACCAACGGCAGCTGAACCACAACAAACGAGGCCAAAAAAGCGCCAACGATTGCGCCTAAAGAAAAATACTTCAGCATATTCCAGTCGATATGCCTTGCCGTCATCAGTGCACGGTTGCCGTTTGAACCAAGCTGTACTAAACCGTGAACCGGGATCAGCGCACTGACTGGCATAGTACCGGCCATTACTGCCAGTAATAAGACCCCGCCACCAATACCCAGCGTTGCTGTCATCATCGACGTAAAGAAGGAGGTAACAACAAGTACTACTGATGATGACATCGACATCGCATCATTGGCCGTTAACCAGCTATAAAGTAACTCCAAGGGTCAAATTCCACCTTAATTCGTAACACAGTTTGTATGGTTTGAGTGATCATTACACCAAAACATATCGTTTAAATATCATACAAAACTTACGCCTAGCGCGTTAGGTTATTTATCATGCCTTCTATTAGTTATTTAAACAAAGCACTTCGGATAATACACGACAAGCAATGTACAAAAGGCGCTAAGCTAGTTGCCAGGCAACTTCTCCGCAATAGCGGGTTCACTGATAAAGATATTTATGATTGTTTAAAGCAGGGCACGATTATTCGCATTACCATATTTGAAGCCTAGGGTAGCGTTACATCTTATACCTTACACTTACCGCTTGCCCACCCACTCGCATGGGTCTAATTTCTATACCTAAAAACCCATTGACTTTCTTCATTGTGCACAGGATACTCGGGTCATTAAATACTCACTAGCAGCGCACTGTTTTTAAATACTATGCCTAAAAACACGAATACACATACTGCTTACTCAGCGTCTGCGCTGATTATTATTCTCGCTATTCTAAGGAATGGGCGGGTTAGCTAGTGCGTAAATAG
>NZ_JACSOE010000009.1:0-85845 GCF_014349115.1 Alteromonas sp. BZK5
ATCTTAAATGTTTTTAAAGTCATATTCTTGAAGGCGGGTAAAACCTTATCCTGATACTTAAAATTTGTAGAAAGTTTAAGTAATGGCTCACTTGACTCCAATAGCGTATCAAGTTGAGATGGGAAGGTATAGAAATAAAAAGCGGTTAGGCATATTTTCTAAGGAAATTGCGAACAAGTCCTGCAATTAGGTCCGAATCGAGACTTTGTACTACCAGCTCAATTTTTGAACATCAAATTTCCAATTTCGGCCAATATACTGCCGTTTTAGGCCGTATTTCGCCCCTAATCCGGGCTGTTCCCGGATTTCAGACAGATCTTGGCTGTCGTCGTGCGGTCTGGAATGGCTTTATCCAGTGACAGCTGGGTAAACTGGCGCATTGAGGCAATCTCGTACAGCGCGTCTTCCATGGCTTCATCGCCGAGGCTATACCACTGTTGCATACAGTGAGTACGAAATATTGTCTCAAGCGGATACGGACGGCGACCGTTGCCTGCTTTGGGATAAAAAGGTTCAATCACGTCCAGCAGTTGAGACCACGGCAACAGGTTATCCATTCGGGATACGAATATTTCTTTACGGGTCTGGCGGCGCTTGCTGGAGAACTCACTATCGGCGAAGGTAAACTGTTGGCTCATGGGCGTTACTGTCTAGAATTTGCTGTGCTGCTATGATCTCACATTAGGGACTTATTCGCAGCTTCCTTAGATTTGCCAATACTTACGCTGAATTAGTTCAAAAAGAAGTGTATTAGTGTCAGTAATATTTACAACTTGCGATTTATATGATTTAACTTGTTGAAAATTATAAAATAAATTATCGGTATGATGTTTGCATACTTTTGCTAAGTACTTAGTTTTAGCTTGTTTAGCAGAGGTTGTCTTAATGAAAAAGCTTGTTTTAGCAATATTTAGTGTTCTATCTTTTACTGCGAACGCTGCAGTTATAGAATTAGATTTTAGCGATACCTTCGCGAATTATGGTAACCAGTTTAAAACTGGAACGGTTGGGGCCGGGGATGGTGGCAAAACGCTTTCAATGTTTGGTAACAATTGGGTTGCTTTTGAAGGTGTGTACAACATAACTGCGGATACTATTCTTCAGGTTACGTTTTTTTCGAGTCAATTAGGTGAGTTGCATGGCTTTGGATTTGACAATGATATTGTTTTCGATAACTTCGAAGATTTTCAGAACGGCGAAAACCGATATTTCCAGTTTGCTGGTACGCAGACTTTCGGAGTTCAAGATTACAATACTTATACAGCACCTAATACGATTGAGACTTTCACTGTTGAAATCGGAAAGTTTCTAACAGGAACGTTTAGTCAACTTGTATTTATAAATGACCAAGATAAAAGCGGTGCAAATGCACAGTCATCTTATAGCATTGCAACATCTGATTCTAATTTCGTGGCTTCTGTAAACGGTCCTGGTGTACTGACACTTATGTTAATGTCTTTAACGTTGATGTTTGTTTCAAAGAAAAATCGTAAATAGCAATTCTTTTTTCTCAATGAAAAATTAAAGCCGCTAGTATAGCGGCTTTTTTATGCCCACATGTTGCATAAGCCATAAATGACTATTAAATCAAACTGCTTTCAAGCGTATTTTCACACCTATCGGATGCTTGATGGTTTAATTATTGCTTTATAAATTCAAAGGCGCAGAGTAAAAGCGAAAGGGTAGTTCAACGCTACGGTTCTCAGTAGATGATTTCTTAAAATTACTACTCTAGTAATTTGTAATTCAATTACGCTTTTCTGTTACCATTGTTCCAATAAAGCATTTATTAGTTAGACTGTTTTAAAAAGGATTTAGATTGTTAGTTACTGTTTATATCACCACCTATAATCGCAGAAAGCTTTTAGAGCGGGCGATTAGTTCAGTTTTGAATCAAACCCATTCGCCAATCGAACTTATCGTAGCTGACGATGGCTCAACGGACGGCAGTCAAGAATACCTAAAGGAACTGCATGACCAAGGTATATTAACCGCAATCCTCAATACAACCGGCAAATCAAAAGGAGCGTGTTACGGTCGGAATAAAGCAATTTCAATGGCTAAAGGGGAGTTCATATCTGGATTAGATGACGACGATTACTTTGAACCATGGCGTATAGAAACATTTATTAAAAAATGGCAAGAATATACAGTAAATAAAAAAGTGTTTTCTGCGTTGTTTGATAGTGTGGTAGAGCATAGAAAAAGTGGTCCAGTAGCGTGTTATGATACCAAAGTAGCTACTTACCAAAAGTTGAGAAAAGGTAATGTAGTTGGTAATCAAGTGTTCACTAAAACTTCTTATTTGAAAGCGGTAGGTGGCTTCGATGAACAGATGCCAGCACTACAAGATTGGGATACTTGGTTGCGGTTATCGAATCAATACGGAGATATCTTGAATATAAACACTCGTTCCTATATTCAAATCCAGAACCACGCAGGCGAGAGAATAACCGGCAAACCTGCTGAAAAGATTCGTTTTGCATTCAATCGATTGATGAACAAGCTTCAGCCATTAACTCGCTCTGAAGAGTCGCATTTGTTAGCGACTATGTATAGTGGTTACCCTCAGATCGATATCAGGATTTCCGAACTTTTTAAAATATTTATGGGTGGTCATTTTAGAAAGGTCGCTCAAGTCGTTAAAAGGACTTTACTTAAATGAAGATTCTTTATCTTATTAATCAGTACCCTAAAGTAAGCCATACCTTCATTAGACGAGAAATAATGTCGCATGAAGAGAATGGTATAGAAGTTTTAAGGGTTGCTATGCGTTCTGATGATCCGAACGACATGAGCAAAGTTGATTTCACAGAGTATGAAAAAACGCACTACGTGCTAAAACAGCCCAAACTGGAATTATTAAAGCACGTTTTTAGTGCAATTAGAGAAAACCCAAAGAGCTTTCTTAAAGCTTTAAAGGTGTTGTTCAAAATGCATTCTGCATCGAAGCAGAGCTTGCTAATTCATCTAATTTATTTGGTGGAAAGCTGCAACGTTGCGAAAGTCTGCAAAGAAAGTGACGTAGATCACATACACGCGCACTTTGGTACTAATCCGGCGGAAGTAGCCATGTACACAAGCATTATTAGTGGCGTACCTTATAGCTTTACCGTTCATGGACCTGAAGAGTTTGACAAACCTTTAACACTTAACCTAAACCAAAAAATAAAATACGCGAGCAGAGTAATAGCGATAACTAATTATTGTAAATCGCAGCTTTTTCGCTGGGCTGATTATAAAGACTGGCAAAAAGTGGGCATTGTCCACTGTGGTCTTGAAGAAAACTTTTTTAATGAGCAAGCTCTAAACTCGAAAAGAGAAGGGGATGAATACCGTTTTTTATGCATTGGTCGTTTATGCGAGCAAAAAGGGCAATTACTATTATTAGAGGCGTTTTCTCGCTTTATTAACGCTGGCTTTAAGGCACACCTTACTTTAGCTGGTGATGGCGAAATGCGAGTAGAAATAGAGTCTTTCATTAAGCAGCACAATCTGCAAGGTAATGTAACTATAACGGGGTGGGTTGATAGCATCGAAATTAAAGAGTTACTTAGTAAAAGTGACGCAATGCTGCTACCTAGTTTTGCCGAAGGTTTACCTGTGGCTATTATGGAGGCTATGGCAACAGGAGTTCCCGTCATTAGTACGGCAATTGCAGGTATACCAGAGCTTGTAGTAGATAAGGTTACAGGCTTTTTGGTATTTCCTGGTTCCATTAATTCACTCGAAGACGCATTAGTAGCGTTTACCAAATTGAGTCAAAGTGAGTTAGATGCGGTTCGAAAAAGAGCTTTCGAAGCGGTTAAGAAAGAACATAATATAACGACAGAAGCTGAAAAGTTAGCTGTGCTGGTTGGAGCAAAAGAGTAAATGATTCTACTAGATATTGTTTTCTTTATCGTGGCTTTTGTATCAGCCTTTCTTTCTTTACAGCTATTTTTAGGTCTTCGAAACAGTAACTCGGTTGAAGCAAACAACAATAACCATACTCTGCCATGCGTGGTCCTAATTCCGGCTCATAATGAGGAGTTAGGTATTGCAAAGACAATAATGTCTGCAAGAAAAGAGGTTAAAGAAGGCGACTTGATATTGGTTGTCGCAGATAATTGTTCAGACAATACGGCTGCTGTTAGTCGAGATGCTGGAGCTATCTGCATCGAACGTACTAATTTAGAATTAGTAGGTAAGGGACATGCATTGCAATACGGGGTCGATTACTTAACCGAAAATGATGTTGAGTTTGCTACTGTTGTTGTAATGGATGCTGATTGCTTGTTTGGTGAAGGGAGTTTACATACTTTACTAAATGCGTCACAAACGAAAAATTGCGTAGCGCAGGCCCTTTATTTAATGAGATCGCCGAATAAAGACAACATAAAGCTTAATATCAGTGAGTTTACCTGGCTGATAAAGAATTGGGTGAGACCATTAGGCCAAAAAAGGCTAGGAATCAGCTGCCACCTTCAAGGTTCTGGTATGGCTTTTCCAAAGTCAGTCTTAAATAAATACTCTTTAGCATCTTCCAGTATTGTTGAAGACCTTGAACTCGGTTTGCACATAGTTCAAGGGGGGGAAGAAGTGATGTTTGTTCCCCGTGCTTTAGTGACGAGTGAATTTCCTGAGAACAATGAAGGGCTCGAAAACCAACGAAAGCGTTGGGAGCATGGCCATCTATCTGTTGTAAAGAAAATGCCAAGTATGATGCTGCAAGGCTTGAAACAGCTAAACTTCAGGTTGTTTTTTCAGGCATTAGATGCAGCAATTCCCCCAACTATTATGTGGATAATATTCACAATTCTTACACTAGTTGTCTCGTTTATCGCTGCAATTTTCGACGGCTTTTATTGGTCTGCAGTCATAGGGCTGTGTATCTCTGTTTTTGCTTTAGCAATTGTTTGTGCATGGTTTAAATATGGGGAAAAAATATTACCACCAGCACAACTAAAAGGCATGATTCCTTTTGTTCTAAGCAAATTTAGTGTTTATCGCACTTTTATTTCAAATCGTGAAAAAAACTGGGTGAGAACGAAGCGGGACAATGAATGATTAGGTTGAAATCAACCTAATCTTTCTTGTTTCATGTTTTTTCGTAATATCCAGAAAAACTTCGGTATACCTATAGCATATCTATTAAATAGTCTAATTGGCTCATTCATTAAACGATAAAGCCATTCCAAATTAAGTTTTCTAAAAATAGAGGGGGCGCGCGTAAAACGATTTGCGATGAAGTCAAATATGGCGCCGCCGTTCACTACAACCAATGGCTTTTCATAGTTGCGCTGTAGTAAAGCTGAAAAGTACTCTTGCTTCGGCATACCCATGCCCAGTATTAATATTTCGGGTTGAAATGCCTCTACAAATTCAAACATCTTTTCGTTACTTTGAAAGCCATCTATAAAAGCTTTAACATTGTGACCGTTTGATTTGTAGATTGATGCAGCTTGCTCTATGTAAGGAGACTCTGTTCCGATAAAACATACCGACTTCCCTTTGAAACGGTCTAAAATTAACGGTATTAAATCGGTACCGTTAGCGTTATAGCCAACGGGCTTGCCGTATTTTTTTAATAGTATTTTTGCGCCAATACCATCTCTGAACAAAAGGTCAGCATCTAGCAAGCAGTTTTTAAAATTGTTATCACTATTTGCCATGGTGTAAGCGTGTGCATTAATGAAAGAAATCACACTTACCTTAGCTTTCCGTATTTCTTTTTCGATTAAAGTGATGGCTTGGGACTCAGTTTCAGCTGGATTTATTTTAATAGCGATGCTTTTCATATTAGAGCTTCTGTTTAAGAGCAAGTTGAAATAGAAGTTTGTCTCATTCTGAGGCAAATGGTTCGCTTAAAGCTACCATCTCATAGATGTGGAAATTATAATGGTTAACACGTTTTACAAAAGTTGTAGAGATATACCTTTACGTAAAAAATAATCAATGTTGAATGTTCAGTCGTATAACGATTGAAGCATCATGCAAATTTTTAATAAAGGTACTGCTCAAATTTTGTAGCCTTAAGTGCTCTTTCCATATCATCGTAGTTTGTAATAATATCTGCAAGATTTTGAGAAAGAACTTTTCGATGCTTGCTCTTAACTTGAGTAGTTTCAACGCCAAGGAAATCAAAAATTTGCGAATTATGTTTTGATGTGCTCTCTGGACTCGAGAAGTAATCTTCATAATAGAGTTGGTAAAACGGTTGCTTTTTAGATAACTTTGCAGCGAAAGCATTTTCTTCCTCATTCAGCTCATAGTCCCTTTTCAACTTAGCTAGAAGTTGCTCAATATCTATTTCAAAGCTTTTGTTCTCTGTACTATTCTCTGTTGTTGAGACTACACCAGCCTGATGCATCAACATCGCAGAGATTAAGCGCTTCAAAATATTACTTCTTTTTAGGTGTATTATACTGATTTCTTTTGAATCAATGAAATAGTTGTAAAGGTTATCTTGCTTTACATTTACGAAAAAGTCTTTAATTCCTATAGTTTGCGTGTCGTATCTACTCTTCCAATTGACAGGTTGCTTCTTCCTCAAATGCGAGTAAGCACTATAGCATTGTGCTAAGTAAAAATAGGTACTTTGCCTATATAACATATCTAAGTACCGTTCTTTGCTTAAACCACCCAAATTGAACAAAGGTTTATGAAATTTATTCAAAAGTGTCCAGTGTCCTAATACTTCACCGTAGTTAACTACTTTAGCGTTCAAATTAAGAGTGTTTGCGAGATAATTGCTACCGCAACGACCGCTAGTGAGGATGAAATGTCTTTTATGCAATTTACTCTTCCTTGATCTCAGTAGTTAATAATCAATCTCTATCGTTGAGTTAATATACTAAACCTAACTGAGCCTTCACAACAATTTTTGAAGGCTCAGTGAAATTTTCTCAACACTAAACTGATTAATTATGATTTATTGATGCCTGCATCGTAGAAAACTCATAAACTTTTTCTAAACTAAAATTTCGCTAAAGAGTGGATTTAATTCAAATAATATTTAAATGAGTTTGAGTTCTTAGCAACCTTCAAAAGAGTATAGGAACGTTGTTTCTATTCGAGTAATAGACCCTACTTTTTGAAGTAAGTAAATAAAACGTCCGTCGCTTGAAAACTCTGTATCAACTACGCCACTTTCGTTGCCAAGAAGGCAGGTCATGTCAACCCAATTATCTGAGTGTCGTTTGTTCACTAGTACCTTTCCACTCGAACTTCCGCCCCAGCTAACTGCGCCTGCTATTGTAAGTAGCCCATTAGGTGCTTTGTTGAAACTTAAGAAAGCAGAGGATGAAGGTTCGTTTAATATTTCAACGAAGTCACTTCCGCTTTCAATATATTTGTACACAACGGCGTTACCTATTGCACCTATTAAGTAAATTTCATTGTCTATATATGCCATATTAAACGCCCAAAGGCCTGCTGGCGCATTAACAGTTTTGACTAATGCCTTTGTTTCAATATCGTTGAAATACAGCTTCTGTTCATCGTCTATATGATAAGACACTATATATTTATCTGTTTTAAGAAGAGCCCGATAAACACGGTTGTTCGAAGTAGAGAATATCTTTTCGGACGTTGTTTCCTGTATATCGTTATTATTCTCTCTAGGGGTAAATTTTAACTTAAATAAACCACCAATAGAGCCATCTTTGTATACTAGGATTTCTTCATCAACTACAAGCTTTCTTGAGTAGCTTTGACTCCAGAATGCTTCTGCATTACTTCTATTAGTAGCGTCGTCTATTTTTTGAACGTTAAGGAAGTTGTCTTCTTTATCGGCTGTCAGTAGGTAATCTTGTGCTAAGTTCCATGGCGAAAGCGTTGCAAATACGCCTTGTTCATTGCTATCAACAGACCAAGTGTGCCCTGCGAGAAGCCAATCACTACTTCTTCTTGGGAAAATTTGTGTAAACTTATTTGGAGTTTCTAATGGCATTGAGACTAAGCCATTATCCATACTAGTAATGTATAACTTATCTGTGTCAATATGTATGTCGGTTCCAACAAAGTTGCTAGCGTCTCTAGATTTTTCGTAAATCTTATTTGTACGTACATCGTAACCGTATATACCTCGGTAGTCGCTAAACCATATCTTTCCTGATACAGAGCGAGGCATACCTAAAGGCTTAGTCATTACCTTTCTCCATTGTCTAAATGGCAGAGATTTATCGAAGCTAATAGGCACTTTGTCTCCAACTGTTAAACCTTCAGGAGTTGAAGTCAATTTATATAGCCCGGCATTCCAAGTACTTCCAAGAGCAATTAGGTGGTTACCTTCTAATGTAGTATCCTTTAACACATTGAGAATAGACTTATTTTTTAAATCAACGGTAATCGAAGCAAACGAATCTAGCTCGAAAATTCCTTTTTGAGTAAATACAAGTGCTCCTAATGACTCATCTAACTTTTCAATTCTCAATATATTTGTAGGAAATGTGTATTCTAAAGTTTGACTACCGTCACTTTTGTTAATTCTATAAAGCTTCTTGCCATTAAAGCCAAAAAGATAATCGTCACTTTTATCAAAGTAAACGCCTTTTAGCTTGCTGATAGATAACGGTGTTTTACTTATATTTCCGTCTTTATCTATACAACCCAAAGACGGCTGTATAGCTGCGAAGCAAGTCACCCCGCTAGATGACGTTGAATAAAGCTGAAGTGTTGTGTTTCGATAAGTTTTAAGTTCTAGCCCTATAGGTGACCACGTGTTGTCGGCCCTAAGTTCTAAAAGTTGATTCTTGGTAGCGGCTAACAGGGAGTTGTGATGGACCAACAAACCAGTAATATTATAATTAGTCAGTCCCTTAACAAGAGGGTCCCACCCAGAACCATTAAACTTCCAAACGCCAGTAACATCAGAAGATGCATAAATTTCACCTTCGAATTCGAGAACACTACTAAAGAGCCCGCTTCCTCCCCAACCTATACGCAAAATATTAGGTTCACCACTTGAAGCCGGTACTCCCATAACCAAAGTAGGATCCAAATTAGCTTTTACAATTAGCTCTACAAATTCTTGGCTACTCAGTAACTCCTGCTGACTAGCCTTTTGGCTTAAAGATTTCGCACTTTTAGGAAACAATACCAATAAAGTTTCTATTTTAGTCTTTATCTCTTCTTTATCATCTTGCTTCCATGTTGGTATAAAGTTGAGGTTGCCGTTAGAAGCAGAAGCTAAAGTGCCTGTTCGAAGCATTTCAACGATATTGGATACGTGAGCGTCGGAGAACTCATTTTGAGTATGCTCTTTTAAAAAACTAGCTACATAACTATGTAGCACAGTGTCTTTCCCGTTTATTAGTTCGGATGAAGTTGCTAATAGCTCGTCCCCCAGCTGCGTTTTTTGGGCTGTAGACGTTAAAGTAGATAGACAAGAGCTTAGCGAGGAGCTGACTAAAACTATTGCTAATAGATAGAGTGCCGCAATATATAATGAAGGGATTTTCATATGAAATTCCTTTGTTTTGCAATTTGAGAACAGCCAAGCTTTTTGGCAACTGAAGACTAACTGTGAAAAGCACTGTGCAAGATAAGTCACTTAAAGTTTAGTGAGAGCAACTTAATGTAACAAGATAAATCCAATTTTTTGTGTATTTATTATTATAACTTTTCGCTTACCATGCTGTTTCCCACCAAATTTTCGCCATTATCAGCTATATAGGGTAGCGGTAATGTCTGTCACTCGTGTAAACTACCGCTTTTATTTCAGGCAAGCCTTAGCGCACAGAAAAATTCTTCCTATGCTTTGGCCATGCAGTCATCATGTAAATTGAGGAAAACATGGAGCTTGACGCTATTATCAATCAGGCACAAAGCCAGATTGACGCTGCACAAGATGCAGCTACATTAGACCAAGTTAGGGTCGAATTCATGGGTAAGAAAGGTAAACTTACCGACTTACTTAAAGGGCTTGGAAAGTTATCGAACGAAGAACGTCCTGCCGCAGGCCAAAAGATTAACCAAGCTAAGCAGGTTATTCAGCAAGCTATATCTGCAAAAGGTGAGTTTTTACGCACTGAAGAGCTTAACAAGAAGCTAGCAGAAGAAGCCGTTGATGTAACTTTGCCTGGTCGCACTGAAAAGCCAGGTAACTTGCACCCGGTTAGCCGCACTATTGCGCGTATTGAATCTTTCTTTGGTGAGCTTGGTTTCTCTGTTAAAACCGGCCCTGAAATTGAAGATGGTTTTCACAATTTCGACGCACTGAACATTCCTGCGAATCACCCAGCGCGTGCCGACCACGATACCTTTTATTTCAACCCAGACATGATGCTTCGTACGCAAACCTCTGGTGTTCAAATTCGTACTATGGAAGCGGAAAAGCCGCCATTACGTATTATCTCGCCAGGGCGCGTTTATCGTAACGACTACGATCAAACACACACGCCGATGTTCCACCAAGTGGAAGGTTTAATGGTTGATAAGAACGTTAGCTTTACCGACCTTAAAGGTATTTTGCACGACTTTCTACATCACTTCTTTGAAGAGTCACTAGAAATTCGCTTCCGTCCGTCTTACTTCCCGTTCACTGAGCCTTCAGCTGAAGTAGACGTTATGGGTAAAAACGGTCAGTGGCTTGAAGTATTGGGCTGTGGCATGGTGCACCCGAATGTACTTAAAGCGGTGGGTATCGACCCTGAAGAGTACACAGGTTTTGCCTTTGGTATGGGCGTAGAGCGCTTAACTATGCTTCGTTACGGTGTTAACGACTTGCGCGCGTTCTTTGAAAACGATCTTCGTTTCCTTAAGCAGTTCAACTAAGGCAGAGAGTACACATGAAATTCAGTGAAAAATGGTTAAGAGAGTGGGTTAACCCGTCGCTGTCGGCACATGAGCTGTCTGAACAGTTGAGCATGGCTGGCCTGGAAGTAGACGGCGTTGAGCCAGTAGCCGGCGATTTTAAAGGCGTGCTAGTAGGTGAAGTGGTTGAGTGCGGTCAGCATCCTAACGCCGACAAACTGCGCGTGACTAAAATAAACGTGGGTGGCGATGAGCTACTTGATATCGTTTGTGGTGCGCCTAACTGCCGTCAGGGCATTAAAGTAGCCGTTGCTGTTGTTGGCGCTGTATTGCCAGGCGATTTTAAAATTAAAAAAGCGAAGCTTCGCGGAGAGCCGTCATTCGGTATGCTATGTAGCTTCTCTGAGCTAGGTATTAGCGACGACCACGATGGTATTATCGAGCTTCCAGCTGATGCACCTATTGGCACAGACATTCGCGATTATCTTGGTCTTGATGACAACGCAATCGAAGTAGACCTAACACCAAACCGTGCAGACTGCTTGGGTATGCGCGGTATTGCCCGTGAAGTTGGCGTACTTAATAACCTTGACGTGTGCGAGCCTGAAGTAGCGGCGGTAAACGCAACTATTGAAGATAAATTATCAATTACGTTAAGCGCTGACGACGCATGCCCACGTTATTTGGGCCGTGTGGTTAAGGGCGTTAACGTTAAAGCAGCATCGCCACTGTGGTTAGTTGAAAAGCTACGTCGTTGCGGTATTCGCAGCATCGACCCCATTGTAGATGTAACTAATTTTGTATTGCTAGAGCTTGGCCAGCCAATGCACGCGTTTAACCTTGCCAGTATTGAAGGCAATATTAACGTGCGTATGGCGAATGAAGGCGAAGCCCTTACGCTACTTGACGAAACCGAAGCTAAGTTACAAAGCAATACGTTAGTTATTGCTGATGACAAGAAAGCGTTAGCAATGGCGGGTATTTTTGGTGGCTTACACTCTGGTGTAACTACTGAAACTCAAGACATTTTGCTTGAAAGTGCTTTCTTTAGCCGTGATGCGATTATGGGCCGTGCCCGTCAGTACGGTTTACACACCGATGCATCGCACCGTTACGAGCGTGGTGTAGACCCACAACTTCAGCGCAAAGCCATGGAGCGCGCTACTGCACTGGTACTAGAAATTTGCGGTGGTGAAGCTGGCCCAGTAGTTGAAGCCGTGGCTGAAGACAAGCTACCTAAGCAAGCTACGGTTACGCTTCGTCGCGAACGTTTATCTCGCGTACTAGGCATTAGCATTTACGATGCGAAAGTAACGAAAATGCTAAACCGCCTTGGTTTAGACGTAACGCAAACTGAAGCCGGCTGGGAAGCAGTTGCGCCAAGCTATCGTTTTGATATTTCAATTGAAGAAGATTTGATTGAAGAAATTGCGCGCGTATACGGTTACAACAACATTCCAAACGTGGCGCCAAAAGCGACGTTGGCAATGCTGCCTTCGCAAGAAGCCAAGCTGCCGCTAAACACAATGAAGTCATTGCTTCTAAGCCGTGGCTACAACGAAGCAATCACGTATTCGTTTGTAGACCCTAAAATTCAAAACGCATTATTCCCAGACGTAAAAGGTATGGTGTTACCACACCCAATTTCATCTGATATGTCGGTAATGCGTGTAAGTTTATGGCCGGGTTTGCTAGGTGCTACTGCTTATAATCAGAAGCGTCAGCAGCAACGTGTTCGCATGTTTGAAACCGGATTACGCTTTATTCCTCAACAAGATGCGCCAAATGGTGTATTGCAACAGCAAGTAATTGGTGGTGTAGTAGCAGGGCGTCGTAATGAAGAACATTGGGACTTGGGCGACAGCCCGGTTGATTTCTTCGATGCAAAAGCCGACGTTGAGGCGTTATTGGCACTTACAGGCAGAACCGGTGAGTTCCAGTTCGTTACAGGGCAACACAGTGCGTTACACCCTGGCATGACGGCAAAAATTTTGCTTAATGATGAAGAAGTTGGCTATATTGGTGCTATACACCCGCAGTTCACTAAATTGCTTGGTGTTAACGGCCGTGTATTTGTGTTCGAGTTGGCGGTAGATGCCATTACCGAGCGTAAATTACCGTCGGCAGTACCGGTATCGCGCTTCCCGTCGAACCGCCGTGATATTGCTATTACGGTTAAAGATGAAGTGCGTGTAGGAAATGTCCTTTCTTACATAGAAAAAATTGGCGTAAATCAACTAGTTGCTCTAAACTTGTTCGATGAGTACAAAGGCAAGGGAATTGAGCCTGGCTATAAGAGCCTTGCTTTGTCACTTCATTTACAAGATCCGGATAAAACCTTGGAAGAAGCTGAAATTCAGCAAGCTGTAGATACTGTGGTTAAAGGTCTGGAATCTGAGTTTGGGGCCGCGTTAAGAGAGTAAACTATGGCATTGACCAAAGCCGAGATGGCTGAACACCTATTCGAGAAACTAGGCATTAACAAGCGTGATGCGAAGGATCTGGTAGAGCTTTTTTTCGAAGAGATTAAAGGCGCTCTGGAATCTGGTGAGCAAGTAAAACTGTCAGGTTTTGGCAACTTTGACCTGCGTGATAAAAATGAACGTCCTGGCCGCAATCCAAAAACCGGTGAAGACATTCCAATTAAAGCACGTCGTGTGGTTACATTCCGCCCGGGTCAAAAACTGAAAAGCCGAGTTGAAAACTCAGAGCCTGTCGACCAATAATCTTTAGGTCGTTACAATACTGAAAAAGAGCGGGGTCTCTCGCTCTTTTTGTATTGCTTCTTTTATACAGTGCCGTCGCACTGGTTTTCATATGCAACTTCTTTGGAGGAAAGTGTGAAGAAAGCACTTGTCGTTCTTGCTATTATTGTTGCTGCTACGTTTTCATGGTTTGCTTATCTGTCGCTAGATGCAGACAAACGAGACCAAGACGCAGCGCAAGTTCCGCTAATCACAGTAATGGAAATTCTTCACGCAAGCGATTTGCAGGAAGGGGTTAAGCAGGCCGTGAAAGATGAAAATCTCGAAGTCGTTGACTCTTGGATGGCACAAGCCCGTGAAGTAGGGCAGGCTGCCAACCTCTCATCAGAAGATATGGAATATCTTAATTCGGAAACTGCGAAAGATTACGTTGTATTCAATGCTAAACGCCAGTTGTACAACGAAGCGTTTGAAGCGCGTTATTATGCGTTGGAAGAGGTAGAAACGCTTAAAGAGCAATATCCGGAAGCTAAAGACTTGTTTGCTCGTACTGATGCGTTGATTGAAAAGCGTGACGCTATCATTCAACAAATTGCTGTCGCTATTTCAGGAAGCGAGCAGCCTGACGTAGCCGCGCTTGAAGAAGCACGCAAACAGTGGTTAGCGCAGGCGGCCAATTAGATTATGATTTAAGTTATAACTTAGGCTATTGCTCGCGCTGCACTCAAACACTCACCAGAAACCTATACCACAGACCAGCTTCATACCCCTTCCTACTTTTCGTACTATAATTTTTTTGAAAGCTTAATTTGAAAATGTACGCAATTTGGCGTACATTTGTCGTTCGTGTGGAGTGCTGGGTGCGTTACAAGGAAATAAAGCGACAGGTCATTGACTGTCTAAATAAAGGATACGTTTCCCATGAGCAGAGAAACGATATTGACGTTAAAAATTTATTGGCAATTGGGCAAGTGTCGCTTGAGGAAGTTGCCGAAATTATAGGTCGAAGTCGAGGAAACGATTATTCTTCCAGCCTTCATCATTTTGATAGCAGCATTACAGTACACATAATTAAGACAAGGCTAGCCGGTCACAATTGGTATGTTAAATGGTATTACGTAGAACCGAATAGCGTTTTTATTAGCGTCCATCATTAGGGAAAAGATATGAAAATTTTCAAAGTCGGCGAGTCGCAGAAAGCGGCATGCAGCACGTGCCAGTCATTTGAAAATGCGACATTTCAATTAAGAGATGTTCCTTTCAGTGATGGTACGGGTGTGGTTAAAAAGGTTTTGGTGGGGGTGTGCGATAAGTGTGAGAGTGTAACCGTGTTACCTCATCAATCCACACCTGCGGTTAAACGTCAATATGAAGCAAAGCGAAAGCCAGTGGAAGGGCGTTTACCTGCGCATTTAATCGACATTCTAAATTTAGCGACAATGGAAATCGGTGCAACTACAGACTTTGTTCCAAGCATGATGAAGTACTACATTCACTCATTGTCTGAAGATGAAAAGTCAGCGAAAAAGATAGCGAGTTACCTTCAAAGTGACTTGGCAAAAGGCAGATCCGAAAAGCGCCTATCGCTAAAAGGGCGTAAGATTTTCGAAGACATAGAGCACCTTAAATCACTCTCGCACATAGAAAACACCACTGATTTACTGAAAGGTATAATCCTTAAGATAAACGAAGATGTGCTTATTAAAAAAAGGCTCAAACCAATCGAAAACCTTAAGAATATAATGGCGGCAGTCGCATAACTAATAGCTGCATTGTGAGTTTTCGCTAACGCAGCTAACGATATATTGGGTTGTAATAAGTTAATTTATCGAAATATCCGCAAATTTAGCGCTTGTTAGCAAAGCTAAATCGGCAGGAGAAAGCGCCACTTCTAATCCTCGCTTTCCCGCGCTTACGTGCATAGTGGCAAGGCCTTCAGCACTTTTATGAATTACGCTGGCTAACCGCTTTTTTTGCCCTAATGGGCTTACACCACCAAGTACGTAGCCTGTTGCAACCATTACCGCGTTTGCTTGCGCCATTTCTACCTTTTTAACACCTAACGCTTTAGCCATTTTCTTTTCGCTAAGTTTGGTGTTTACAGGGACCACGGCCACGGCAAGCTTGTTATTATCTGCACTCACTACCAACGTTTTAAAAACGGTATCCGCACTAAGGTTTAGTTTTTCAACAGCTTCAAGACCGTATGACGCCGCATTGGCATCGTGTTCATATTTTAAAACGCTGTGAGCGATACGCTTTTTAGTAAGCAAAGTGATTGCAGGTGTCATTCAACCTCTTTTTTGTAAAATGTTCGGCTGTGTATCGGCTGGCTGGGCAGCAGAGGAGTAGCTGCGTGTATTGCGTAGTCGTTAAAGCCAGTTGTAAAAAATTTTGACAGTGGGTGGCCAGATTGTCCGCCAGGTAAGGTTAGGATGGCATCTTCTAAATGACCAGGGCTTACAAAGAATCGCTCCGATGCACCAAAGCTAGGTGCTTGTACAGCAGGCATGTAGGTATCGCCAAACCCCTCCACTAGCTGCATGTTTAACATATTACCAACTAGAGGAATTTGATCGGCAAATGGATGTTTAACAGAAAGTGCGTTTACCTTGCCCCAGGCTAATGTTTCCATGTTAGCCTCTACTGGTGAATACTTGTCTAACAGCTTGTGTTTGGCGCGCCTGTAGGCGTCTACAAGTAGCTCGTCGAAGCTTTCAGTATCGTTAGGTAGCCAAGAGTCAGGCTGACTATGAATAAGTTGCCACACAGCAGGTTCAATGCCACGTAAGAGTGTACGGCTGTTTACACCTTGTTGGTCTAACGTTGAAAGTACGCCTCCAAACAGGGTTTGTACCACCTCCTGCCTAAAGTGCTTAACTAACGTATAGCCAACCGAATTTTCACACGCGCATTCGCCCCATGTGTTTAGGTAAGCAAGGTCAGGCTTAAATTCAATGTCTCGCATATTAAGCAGCCCATACAGAAGGTGCTGCCAAGGAATAAGAAAGCGGGCGTGATTATCTAACTGAATGGCGTAAAAGTCAGTCTCAGTAAAGGTGTCTTTTTCAAATAAACGGTCTCTTATTTGTTGTCCGCGAGCACCTAGCGCGTAACCACCGTTGCCCCAGACTTTGAAGTCATCAGTCGAAATTACTCTGGCATTTGCAGTCCATATTCTTCCCATATCGGGGTTTAAAACCATGGGAAGCTTTGATGCGCGCTTTGGTGGTGTGTTTACTGCTTCTTGTTCTTTTATAGCGGTGAATGAAGCCTGTTGCCTTTCCATAACCGCGCCGCCAGGAAGCCAAGCCGCATTGCCGCTTTCATCAACAATCACGAGGTTTTGCGTGGGAATAGCAATGCGTCGGCCTATCTTTATCGCTGCTTGGACATTTTTTGCATTGCCGAAGTTTATTATTCCCAAGTTCGCAGCAAACGGATGATGCGCTACCCAATTAAGTGCATAGCGCTTGCCATTGAGTTCTTTCACTGGCCCATACGAGCTTACTTCAAACTCAAATGTGTGCTCACCATCAGGTAAAGGAATACGCTCTGTTACCGTACTTGTGGCCGTCGATTCGCCTAGCTCAATCCAATCTACATTGTCTAAATTTGCATTCGTAAAACCCCAAGCGATATGCCCGTTGGTGCCTACAACAATGCCAGGAATACCCGGCAGGGAAACCCCGGTTACTTGCACATCGCCGCCCGATTCTTGATAGTTAAGCTGGGCGCGATACCAGATGATGGGAACCCGCAAGCCCAAATGCATGTCGTTTGCTAAAAGGCCTGCGCTTGTCGTGGTGTGACTTCCGGTCACCGCCCAGTTATTGCTACCAATATCAGGAAGCTCAGTACCGTTATATTGTGCACGGGCAATAGCAGTATTGTCGCTATCGTTTGAGTACTGAGTAGTCGCGTCTTCAGGCTCTTGCTTAAGACTCTCGTCATTACTATCTTCTGGTGAGTGAGTAATTGGGCGTAGCGGTGCAGGGTACTCTGGGATAGGTGCTTCAAGCAATGGTATCTCGCTGGCATCTAGCGCTGCCTGATAATTACTCGGCTGAGTAATGAAGCTGTATACATCATTCCCAAATGTTGAAAGCAGTGCCTCTCTTGCTAAATCAAGTTCTACTTGGCTACCTTGTAAATCCAAATACATACTGTAAATCACAAGAATACTGTCGGTGGGGCGCCATTGTTTTATATCAACGCCTGCAGCTAGGTATTCAAAAGGTGGCAACGTATACTCAGACAATGCGTCATTTACGCCGTGAGCGTAACGTACGAGTAGTTCTTGTTGTTTTGAGGGAAGGTTATCGAATACGGCTTTTGCTCGTTTCTCAAATTGATGAAAGCGGGCTTTTTTATCGATATCTAGGGCAATGTCGCCCACCCATTGTGACAAACTGCCCGATGCGGCGCGGCGCTGTAAATCCATTTGAAAAAAGCGATCTTGAGCATGCGCAAAACCCAGTGCATAGGCTGCGTCGTAAATATCGTTGGCTTTAATAACAGCTTGGCCTAGTTCGTCACGGCTTAGCTCAGTAGGTGCGTTTACGTGATAGGTGGCGCTATTTCCGTCAAGTGCGGGCAAACTCATACGAAGCGAGATGTACAATCCCAGTACCGTTAAAAAAAGCAGTGCTAAAACACTTAAGACCAACCACTTGAACCAATTTATCACGTGTAAAACTCCCTATTTTTCTCTATCCTAACCACAGAACTTGCAAAATTGAAGTGATGTTTTATGACACATACTAAGGCGGTGCCGTGGGGCCATTAATGTTGGATTGTCAGGCCGAAGAACTTCTGCCTGAAGAAAAGGAAAAGCTAACACATCCAGTAGTGGGTGGCGTTATTTTATTTAGCCGCAACTATCATGATAAACGCCAGCTCTCTGCGCTGGTTCAAGATATAAGACGCTTTGCGAAGCAGCCGGTGTTGATTGCCGTTGATCATGAAGGAGGCCGCGTTCAGCGTTTTCGTGAAGGCTTTACTGCCATACCAGCAATGGGCGATATTTTAAGGCAGTCAGAGCATCAAGATGAAAGTGCGACATACGCAAAAGCGTGTGGATTAGTATTGGCTTATGAACTTAAAACCTTAGATATCGATTTTAGTTTTGCACCGGTGCTTGATATAAATGGTGTATCGCAAGTTATTGGTGACAGGGCATTTTCAGACAATGCAGACGACGTTATTCGTCTTGCCGCTCATCTAATCCAAGGTCTAAAAGCCGTAAATATGCCAGCTATTGGAAAGCACTTTCCTGGGCATGGCAGTGTAGCGCCAGACTCTCATGTAGCGTTACCTGTCGATGAACGCGAATTTGATGAAATACGCAGTACCGATATGGTGGTCTTTGAACGCTTAATTGAACGTGCGTTGCTTGATGGCGTTATGCCTGCCCATGTTATTTATAATCAGGTATGCGATAAGCCTGCGGGTTTCTCAACTAAATGGCTGCAGGGTATCCTTAAACAGGATCTAGGTTTTAGCGGCACGGTATTTTCTGATGACTTGTCTATGCACGGAGCAAGTGTTGCGGGAAGTTACGTTGAGCGTGCTGAGGCAGCACTGGAAGCAGGTTGCGACATGGTACTTGCGTGCAACAATCCGAAAGGGGCTGAGACTATCCTTGATGGATTGGAAAAGCGCTTTGCTAACCCGTCTAACAGCGATTTACAAAAGCAAAAGCGCGTTATGGCGCTTTACGATCGTATTATGCCAGTAGGGCTTAATGATAAATACGACAGTGCGGTTGAGCTGGTGAAGCGTTTAAGCGAACGGTAGTTTTTATAACTACCGTTTTTCATTTTCTGTTTTTTAATGCCGTTTGCTTATACTGGTACTTCGTCTGCGCCAGCTTCTACATTCATAAATCGCGCGAAAGTGAAGAGAAAATCGCTCAGACGATTTAAATAAGCATGTACCACTTCTGGCACGTCATAATGTTTAGATAGGCTAATGACAGCACGTTCAGCTCGGCGGCATACAGCGCGACAAACATGAGCTTGCGCAGCAGCCTTACATCCGCCGGGCAGCACAAACGACGTATTAGGCGGCATTTGACGGGTAATATTGTCTATAAGGCTTTCTAGGTTCTCAATATCAGTTTGCGTCAGCGTTGAGCTTGCTGAAATAGCAAAGCCAGCTTGAAACAGGTTGCGCTGAATGTCCTGGAGCATTGGCTTATGTTTGTCAGTAACATGCGCTGCGAGTAGCCCGATGTGGCTATTAAGTTCGTCCATATCGCCGTAGCTTTGTACTACTAAATCATCCTTATCTACACGTACGGCCTTGTCAGCGTAAATTTGCGTGCTGCCCTTATCACCAGTGCGAGTGTAAATCTTCATAAAAACCTAAATCTCTCTATCAATCGCAAATGTTGTTTTTCGTATTTAAAACCAAAGCACTTACACTAAGCGTTTACTCAAATCACTCGCTAACGTCAGGGCGGTTGTAGCGACGAATTTGTACTACAAAACCAAACAGCGGGTGGTCGAAATAATGCAGTTGCGTACTGATTACACGTCTTTGCTCAGCTAACGGAACTGAAACCAGCTTGTATTCTGTTGATGGTGCCATACGGGGCTTAGCGGCATTGCCAGAGCTATCATCTTCACTGCTGAAGTAGCTGAGTGGCACCGGCTGGCGATAAAACATCTCACTATCAACATGAAGGTAAGGTACGCGGTTGATATATTTAAGAAATACTTTGATAGTGCCGTCAATTTCCCAAATAGGTGTTCTTAACGAAGCATCTATAGCGTCATCTTCACCTTGCTCTACAATCATCGGCGTATCAAGCGCTTTAAATGCGCCATACTCTATAGCCTGTGGGTTTGACAAACGGCGGTTCAAATCGGCAAAAATATCTGAAACAGCAATAAATTGATCAGTGCCTAGCGCTGCAGTTTTATCAGCTTCAAAAGCAGTACTTACATCACTTAGGCTGTTTTCATCTGTGCTCGATGTGTTTTTATAAGCATCATTAACAGTAAGAGCGGCGGTGGAGCCGTAACCAAACTCTGGAGCGGAATCGTCAGTTTCACTGTTTACATTATCAACGTGTTTTGGAGCTCGCATATCACCGTTCAAGTCAAACTGCTGCGCGTAGTTTTGCCCACCATAAAGACGCACGTTGAAAGCTTTGTTCTTACCAAACATAACTGGCTGACGCCAGGTTGCGTGGAACAAACGCTCTAGCTCGCGATTAGAACGTATTTGGCGAGAAATTGAAGACAGTGCTTGCTGATTACTGGTAAGCAGATGCGCTTTTGAAGCAAGCGGCCAGTCGTGCCCTTCAATGATAATAGGTAAACTTGCTGGAGCGGGTAGCCTATTATCCGGCTGATTCACCTTCCATACGATTACAGGTTGAAGCGCGCTGCTTCTAGACTTGCTCTCGCTTGTCGAAACGCCTGAGATTAGTTCGTTGTCGCTTGGAACAATAACGTTAAGTGCATTGGTTACCTCAGCACTAAGCCATGGCTTCGCTTCTTCACAGTATTTAAATACAGGCACCGTGACAGGTGAGGAATCTTTTACGCCGAAGAAAGACGTCCAATAGCTGGCGATGGTTGCAGCATCAGGAGCGGGTGTGACGTCGTCAGTGATGAACCCCTCATTTGAGTAGTCAAGGCTATCGCTATAGTCGGAGTCTGTTGAAGAATAAGAAGCGCCATACTCATCGCCATTAATGGTTTCGCTTTGTGCCTGACTCGCTACGTCTGGTGTAGGAGATGGCTCATTGGCTGTTAAACCAGATGTTTCATTATATCCATAGCCCGCTTCTTCATAGTAAGAGTTAGGAGACATGTCACCGTACTGCGAACTGTTATCTTTAGACAGCGACAAGAAATCTACATCCTTTGCGGGCACGCTCAATAGTCCGTTGCTAGGCCACTTAACTGATGTTTCAGCGCCGCAAACGGCTAACCCTTGTTTTAGATAGCTTATATCAGGCGAAATGATATCGCTTATGATGTCTGCCTGAGCGCGAGGGGCTGACAAGTTGTCAGCCAAAGAAAACTGCTCTTCTAACTCAGTTAGTGCCACGTTGCGCTTAAACGCAATAACTTCCACATCGAACCACCAGTTGTCATTAGCGTTAGCTGTAGTTGAAATTGTCGTTAAGAAAACGGCGCTTATTGATGCAACTAACGGGCACCAGCGAGATAACTTCATGTTACCGCGACTCCTTTGCAAAATCGGCAATAATATCGCTAATAAACGCGATGCGCTCTTTAGCTGTTTCGGTCTTTTTCACCAAACGCAGTTTTTGGCTTCCTTCAAACTTAAAGGTGTTTGGTTTGGTTTGCACCAAACTAATAATATAGCCTGGGTTAACCTTAGTGGTTTCTTTAAACTCTATGGTACCGCCTTGGGCCGACAAGTCTACTTTTAGAATGCCTAACGCCTGGGCTTTTAGTTTAATTTCAGCCACTTCTATCAAGTTTTTAGCTGGCTCTGGCAATAGACCAAAGCGGTCAATACATTCTACCTGGAATTCATCAATGTCGTCTTGCGACGTACAGCTTGCCAGACGCTTATATAGCGATAGGCGAGTGTTAACGTCGGCAATATAGTCTTCAGGCAATAGGGCTGGAATACGCAGTTCAACTTCGGTATGGCCCGAGGTCGCGTCGTCTAATGACGGCTCTCTACCTTCTTTAAGGGCGTTAACGGCTTTATCGAGCATATCCATATACAAACTGAAACCAATACTCGCTATTTGCCCCGATTGGTCATCGCCTAACAGCTCACCGGCACCACGAATTTCTAAATCGTGGGTAGCAAGCGCAAAACCTGCACCTAAATCCTCAAGCTGCGATATTGCTTCTAAACGTTTTACTGCATCTTTGGTCATGCGCTTTGGATGAGGCGTTAATAAGTAGGCGTACGCTTGGTGATGCGAGCGACCCACACGACCACGAAGCTGGTGCAGCTGCGCTAAACCTAAATGGTCGGCTCTATCCATAATAATGGTATTCGCACTTGGTACGTCGATACCTGTTTCAATGATGGTAGTACACACAAGTACGTTGTAGCGCTGGTGGTAGAAGTCGCTCATTACGCCTTCAAGTTCACGCTCGCGCATTTGGCCGTGACCCACTGCAATACGGGCTTCGGGAACGATTTCAGCGATTTCTTCAGCCGTTCGTGCAATGCTATCCACTTCGTTGTGAAGGAAGTAAACCTGACCACCGCGCAGTATCTCACGCATAATGGCTTCGCGAATAACGGCTTTATTACGCTGCTGCACAAAAGTCTTAATTGATAAACGACGAGCCGGGGCTGTGGCAATAATCGATAAGTCGCGCATGCCTGATAACGCCATGTTAAGCGTACGAGGAATAGGCGTTGCCGTAAGGGTAAGGATATCAACATCGGCACGTAATGACTTAAGTTTCTCTTTTTGACGCACGCCAAAGCGATGTTCTTCGTCGATGATCACAAGGCCTAAGTCTTTATATTTAATATCGCTAGACAGCAGTTTATGTGTGCCTACTACGATATCTACTTTGCCTTCGCCGATCCGCTCAACCACAGATTTTTGCGCTTTACCGCTGACAAAACGGCTCATGACTTCAATTTCAAACGGCCATGCCGCGAAACGGTCTTTGAAGTTCTCGTAATGTTGCTGCGCAAGTAGGGTAGTGGGCACCAAAATAGCCACCTGTTTACCAGCATTAGCTGCAAGGAATGCCGCGCGCATGGCAACTTCGGTTTTACCGAAACCTACGTCACCGCAAACGAGGCGATCCATAGCCGATGGACTGCCCATGTCGTGCATAACCGCAGCAATGGCTTGGGCTTGGTCGGGTGTTTCTTCAAAGGGGAAGCTGTCTGAGAACGCTTGGTAGTCGTCCCAGTTAATTTTATACGCAAAACCTGGCTTGGCTGCGCGGCGGGCATATACATCTAAAAGCTCAGCGGCCACGTCACGAACTTTTTCAGCGGCTTTTTGCTTGGCTTTTGTCCATGCGTCAGAACCTAGGGCGCTTACTGGCGCGCTGTCGACATCGCCACCGGTGTAGCGTGAAATTAAGTGAAGCGAGGCCACAGGCACGTAAAGCTTAGATTGCTTGGCATACTCGATGCACAAATATTCGGTTGCTACGCCGCCCGCGTCCAATGTTTGAAGGCCTAAATAACGGCCAACACCGTGGTCGAGATGCACCACAGGCTGACCGATAGAAAGTTCCGCCAGGTTACGGATAATTGCACTTTCGTCGGTGGCGGTGCGTTTATCGCGAAGGCGGCGCTGACTTACTTTCTGCCCTAATAGTTCGGTTTCGGTAATGAATAACAGCTCGCCTTCCTGAGTTTGCCAGCGGAAACTGTTATCAACCATACCCACGGTAATGCCAATGGCGTCGTGGCTTGCGATAAAATCGCTAAAGCTATCAACAATCTTTGGCTTGATGCCCGCTTTTGCGAGTACGGTTAGCAAACCCTCTCGGCGACCTTGGGTCTCAGCACAAAACAGTACCTTAGCCCCGTTGTCAGTGGCGTGATTTACCGTTTTAATAAGTCGTTCAGCAGGTACTTTTTTCTGCGAGTTAATCGCAATGTCGTCAAGCTTTTCGCATTGAAGGTTGCTAGTACCTTGTTTTTCTTCAAGTGCCTTGCTGGAAAGGGATGCACGTGGCCACTGTTTTATGGCACCAAATAGCTCATTTATAGGTAAAAACAGCTCGTCTGGTGCAAGCAGTGGACGGGCTAAGTTATAACGATACTGCTCGTAACGTTCTTGTACGTCGGCCCAGAAAAACTCGCTGGCGTCTTGCACATCACCGTGAAGTAATAGCAGGCTTTTAGGGTGAAGATAGTCAAAAAGCGTAGCGGTTTTTTCAAAGAAGAGGGGAAGATAATATTCCACACCGCTTGGCATGGTGCCCTTGCTTACCTGAGAAAATACGCTTTCAGATGCATTGTTTGCGTCGAACTTTTCTAAAAACTGCTGGCGGAAAAGCGTGATTGCCTCTTTGTCTGTAGGAAATTCTCGTGCTGGTAGCAAGCGAATTTCGTTAACAGCCTCGCCAGAGCGTTGGGTTTCAGTATCGAAATAGCGAATGGAGTCGATTTCGTCATCAAACAAGTCTATTCGAAATGGCTGGTCGCTTCCCATCGGAAAAAGGTCGATGATGCTGCCGCGCACCGAGAATTCGCTGTGGCTCATTACCTGACTAACATGCAGGTAACCGGCTTGCTCGAGATTGCGTCTGAACTGATCTCTATCTAAGGTGTCGCCCTTGTTTAGCATAAGCAAATACTTTGCTAAATAATCGGTAGAGGCTAAACGCTGCATTAACGTGTTAACAGGCACTATGAATATGCCTTCGCCTTGCTGTGTAAAGCGGAATAGGGTTTCTAATCGCTGAGAAACAATGTCTTGATGGGGCGAAAACGAATCGTAGGGCAGTGTTTCCCAATCTGGGAACAAAGTAATAGGTGTATGCTTTATATTATCGCTTAAGAAGAAGGCTATTTCTTTTTCGAGCTTCATTGCCGAGGGTGTATCGGCGGTAATCAGTACAATAGGGCCTTTGTATTGGCTGAGTGCTTGGCTGATACATAGTGCGGCACTGCTGCCTTGAAGTTGGCCCCAGTGTTTGTGATCTTGTGATGAGGCTTCTTTTTTAGGCCCAGGTAATGGAAGCGATAATAAAGTGGCTGTCATGACGTCCTGTTTTTTAAGTGCAAGATGAGTTTTACGGCTTATATACTGATGTTAGGGTCTATTCAGATCCCGCTTTTTTTTCTTTTGCCCGCTTTCTTAGCTGTTGCGTTTGAATATGCAAGCTAGCGCGAACTAAAAGCTCCTGATCTTGCTCTCGAATGGTGTTAAAAATAAAGGCGATATGGTAACGGTCTTCTACTTGCTCGCAAGTAATTACTTCGCCAAAACAAAATATTGCTGCTGCTTCGGCATCTAAGAAAAGTTTAAGTTCCGCTTTGGCGCCCACATCCAATGCTTCTTTTGACTCAATAATGACACCGCCACCACCCAGTTTGACTGTTTTGAAGCGGAACTCTGGCTCGTCTTGCTGGTGCAAAACGAACGACATCATCAAATCGATTTTTCGAGACTGATGGTTTAAGTAGTCAGCCAGCGACTCAGCGTGGTCACTTAAGTTGCGAAGCGGACGAATTGCTTGCGCTTCGATAGCGGCCATTTCGCTGGCAATGCGAAATGCATACGGCATCGACTCCTCTAAGTTCTCTTCATCAGGCACTACTTCGTCTTCACCTAACGGGCGCATATTGGCGTTTATGCGATGTGCGATAGAAAAATATTCATCGAATTGGGCTTTTTTTTGTTCTAGGCTAAGTTCGCTCACATCATTCCTCTGCCACTAATTCTTGTGCAGTTAGTAACTTATAAGTAGTATACCGTTCACACGTAGTATACTCACTTTACTATTTTGGGGTTAACCCGTCATCTCGTCTTTGGGCTACTTATCTGAATTTCTCATTCATTAAGCATAGCTAAACATAAGGCAGATTACCGTATTACTGAAAAGCAAGGCGCTATGTTTTATCCTCTTTCTGCATTCATTGCTTATCGTTATGCCAAGTCTAACAAAGCAAGCCAAACCAGTTTTGTTTCATTTATTAATCGATTTTCAGTGGCGGGTATTGCACTGGGATTGATGGCGCTGATTATCGTTGTGTCTGTTATGAACGGCCTAGAAGGTCAACTAAAACAGCGCATATTAGGCATTGTCCCTCATATTGAAATTACAAAGACACCCATCATAAGCGAGAATCCTAGCAGGACATCCAACGAAAACGCAATTACAGAGACACCCACGCAAACTGCAGAAAAAACGCAGACAGTTACTTTGAAAGAAATTAGCAAGACACCCATCGAAGGCGTTGTTGCCACTATGGCTTACAGGGAAGCTGAAGCAGTAGTGCAGTCTCGCTCGGACTTGCGTGGTGTTCAGGTTCACGGTGTTCAACCTGAAGTAATGATTGAACACACTTTGGTAGCAAGTCACATGGAGCAGGGGCGATTTAGCGATTTAACTGAGGGGAGTTTTGCTGCCATTATTGGGCGCTCACTTGCCATTAAACTTGAAGCGCGTGTTGGAGACCGATTGCGGGTTATGGTGGCAGGCGCAAGTGTGTATACACCGTTTGGAAGAATGCCAAGTCAACGGCTTGTAACCGTGGTGGGTGTCTTCGATATGGGCTCGCAGATGGATGACAAAGTGATGTATATGAACCTTAAGGATGTGAACCGCTTAATGCGAGATCCTAAAGGTAGCGAACAATCGCTTCGACTCTTTTTAAATGACGCTTTTAACTATCAAGCAGTTGTTAGCGCGCTCACCGATAGGGTGGGTGTCTCTGTAAATAATATGAAGACTTGGCGTGAGCGTCAGGGGCCGCTATTTGATGCCGTCAAGATGGAGAAGAACATGATGACACTCATGTTGCTGCTTATTATCGCGGTGGCGGCATTTAATATCGTTTCGGCACTGGTAATGGTGGTAACGGAAAAACAAGGCGATATCGCAGTACTCCAAACTCAAGGTATGTTACCCAGTTCAGTAATGTGGATTTTTGTGTTAAACGGTTTGTTTAACGGCATTAAAGGCGCTGGCATCGGTCTAGTATTAGGCGTGGTGATTACACTCCAATTAAATAACATTTTGGATCTTATCGGGTCGCCGTTAGCCTTAGCGGCAGACGGTAGAGGGCTGCCAATTGAAATGGACGTTGTACAAATTGCAGGCATTGCTTTGCTGTCTTTGCTACTGTGTGTTTTAGCCAGTGTTTATCCAGCGCGCAAAGCGATGAAAATTGCACCTTCGCAAGCGCTCCAAAACGAATAAATCGCTGAATTTACCGTGCAAGTTAGTGCAAAATTCACTATACTCGCGGTCTTTTAAATTTTGCCCAGTGAGACGTCATGAATAAGAATTTTATCACCTCGCAATCGCTTCTACAGGATTCCTTTCGCCTAGCGGCAAAGGTGTATGAAGACGGCTTTCGCCCTGACTTTATTATTGGTATCTGGCGTGGTGGTGCTCCCATTGGTATCGCGGTTCAAGAATTCTTTGAATTTAAGAATACGTCAACCGACCATATCGCAGTACGTACATCGTCTTACTACGGAATAAACAAACAATCGAAAGAGATCCGTGTGCACGGATTACACTACTTGGTAGAAAATGCGAATGCTGATGACAAGTTGTTGATTGTTGATGATGTTTTCGATTCAGGCCGCAGTGTAGATGCACTTATTAAGCAAATTAACAAACTAATGCGCTTGAACATGCCTAAAGATATTCGCATTGCATGTCCGTGGTACAAGCCGCAAAACAACACAACAGACATCGTGCCAGATTATTACGTTAACGAAAGTGATGAATGGCTGGTTTTCCCTCACGAAATTGCGGGGTTGTCGGAAGAAGAAATCCGTGAAGGCAAAGGCGAGCTGGCTGACGTTATGGACATTTTGTTCAAAAAGTAGTGAGTAATTGCTTGATATAAGCGACTAGGAGTTGCTGTCAAACGTATTTAAACCGCACGCTTGTGCGGTTTTTTTATCTTCCAACTTTGTTGGAAAAGATAGGGTAAATGTGGTGCCCACGTTTACTTCACTTTCCACGCTAATGGTTCCCCCCATCGCTTCAACGATGGGAAACGAGATATAAAGTCCTAATCCAGTGTCTTAGGTCTTCCCGCATTGTTTAGCGCATTTTGTAATGCGATGGCGCCATCTTCAAAGGCGCAGCAGCAGGAGGCGTCTGCACGTCCAACGCCATAGGCTCCACCATCGTTATTCACACAAAAAAGCGCTAATTGTCACCCCGCGTCAACGGTACTGCCGTCGCAAAGTAGTGCTCCTAAACAAGAACTGGAAATGAATGAAGGAGCGGTAAACGCACTAAGGCCATATTGAAGCTCATTAAAAGGTAAGTCTGCATTGCCGTAACCAATAACAAGTGAAGGTTTATTTTCACTGAATAACCTATCCATTTCGGACGCCATACTAGATGCGTCGTTACACTCCAACGAAAATGTTTGTATATAGATTCGGCTTTTACCACTCAACCATACTCTTTAATAATAGATTGAAATTAGGAAAAGCTTATTAAACATTAGTTGATGAGTTACACGAGTTACAGTAACTGTGTTGAAGAGAACTTAATTATCGAGGTAAAACTTGTCGTGAAAGGTATAAACCCACGTTGGCTGGTAGATCACTAAAAGCGTTATCGCCATACCGTTTAACAGAGCTTCAGGAAAGACCAAAAGTGGTATAAGCAAAACATAGTTGTCAAAAATGATGTCCCAAGTATATGTACCTTCAATGTAATAAAATGCGCCGAGCGTTAGCGTCTTTAATGCAATAGAAAGAGCGGCAGGGAAAAATGCACAGACAAAAATGTACACGAAAAGTTGTCGAGGAATACGGTGAAAAGAAAGCATATAAAATAGATAGGTTATGCCAATGGGTAGAACGGTGCCGAGTAGCCCGTTAACGCCAAAGTTTTCCCAACTTCCGTAGCCGACTGCATTTGCGCCTAGTAGCGCGATAAACGATGCAATAATAGCGTTTCTAAAGCCGAGCATTAATGTCAAAACTGAAAGGCCTAAAAAATGAACATCTAGGCCCTCGAAGATGCCTGCTTTAAACAACCAGAGAACGAAAAGCGAAGCAGCAGTACCAAAAATAAGGTGTTGCTGCTGCTTGTTACTCGCAAAATGAGTAAAGTCCACATGCCTGACCGCACCGAGTAAAAATACACCGTAAATCAGTAATGCTAACAGTTGTAGTGAACTCACTTTTACTCCTTAGTTAATGGCGGGGAGCAGTATTTAGTACTGTTTACCCTTTATACTCAGCCCAAATAGGCGCGTGATCAGACGGCTTTTCGATGCCTCTCAGCTCATAATCAATACCGGCGTCATGTAGTTTTGCATGAAGCGGTTTTGTTGCCAAAATCAAATCTATGCGAAGGCCACGATTATCGTTGAATCCTTTTGAGCGGTAATCGAACCATGAGAACCTGTCGTTTGTCTCTGGATTGAGTGTTCGAAAACTATCTTCAAAGCCCCAGTCAATTACTGTGTTCAACCACTCACGCTCTTCCGGCAAGAAGCTGCATTTTCCAGTTTTCAGCCAACGTTTGCGGTTGTCTTCACCAATGCCAATGTCCAAGTCTGTATGAGAGATGTTGACATCGCCCATAACAATTACGTTGTCATCTGGTGTGTGGTTATCATCTAAATAAGTCATTAAGTCTTTGTAGAACTTACGCTTAGCTGGGTACTTGGTTTCATGCTTTTCGTTTTCGCCTTGAGGAAAGTAACCATTTAGAACGGTAACGGGCTCGCCAGCATCATCGGTGGTTTTTAAAATAATCATGCGACGTTGGGCGTCTTCGTCATCTGTTGGGAAACCCATCGACACAGAAAGCGGCTCTTTCTTCGCCAAAAAAGCAACGCCGTAATGGCTCTTTTGTCCGTGGAAATAAACGTGATAGCCCATGGCCTCAACGGCTTCTACCGGAAACTGTTCGTTGTGAACTTTAATTTCCTGTAAGCCAATGATATCGGGTTGGTGTGCGTCGATAACCGCCTGAAGTTGATGTAGACGAGCGCGAATACCGTTTATATTAAATGAGATTACTTTCATGCTTTTTAGTGGTTGCTTCGAATTTGGCTAGAGTTTACCAGAAACTGCACGGCCGCTTAACGACGTTTTGCCACTATATTAATGCATTCAGTCGATTGGCTAGATTAAGTTTATTTATAGTTAATGGTGAAATCGCTGTGTATTAAAATCTCGTCATTAGCATAAATTTAGCCATCCATTAATCACACGTTTGCCTCATGGTAGGGAGTGTCATTCGGTGCCGTGTGCTTGCCGAGTGAAATCAAAAACTCAAACCAAGCATTTGCGTCTTGCACCGCGTTCTCAACAAAGCTTTCATTATCTAGGCCGAGCTCGGGTAAGAGTGTTTCTACTTCTTGTTTGAAAGACACCCATTCTTTGGCACATCCCGCCATCGCTTGATAATACTCGGTAGGAATATCTAACGTCATAGCTTCTAACCGCCTAACAATAATGTTGGCGCCCATTGATGAGCCCAACCATACATAAATGGCTGCAATGGCATGGCTGGTGGTTGAATTGGAGCAAGGAGTTAACTGTGCGATAGCCTGGGTGTTTAAGATTGGCTCATCTTTGTTTTTTATTCTTGTAGTAGATTCGAGCTTGGCATGAGTGTCTTTGTAACGCGGTTGAGTCGACAGTGTTGTGGACGACAACGCGTGGGTGTCATTGTTAAGGGCTAGTAGAACAACTTCGCTATTGAGCATTGAGGCGATGCGGCTAAGGGAAGGGGTCTGAAGTGCAGCCTGTTTTACGGTTTCTGCTGTTGTTTGGTGAAACACCCTCATAATGTTAAGGATGGCAAGATAGGCCTCATGGTTAAACTCACTATCTTTGTGGTACATCGAGAAGGGAAAGGTATTTTCCAAGATAGCGTGGTTGGCATGGGTGTCTTGCTTAAAAGCAGTAAATAGATTGCGCATGAGGTAAAGGTCTTTGCGTTTAAGCTTTCACAGCGTTGGATGATTTGCTCTAACTTTATCATGGGTGTCTTCGTAACGGGCGAAAAATGTCAATGTTAATAATGTAATGGCTGTTCGAGTTACAGTTGGGAGATGATTCCCGTAATTTCAGGGCTAAACTGGGGGGCTTCTTAATAGTGTGTTTGATGATGAAGAAGAGCTACGGATGGGTGTCTTTGTAAGTGTGATAGAGAGATGATTCCCGTAATTTCAGGGCTAAACTTGGGTGTCTTCTTAACAAAGTTTTTGGTGGGTAAGAAGCGCTACGGATGGGTGTCTTTGTAAGTGTATTAGCCGAAGGGGCTTTTTTAACGCTTATTGCATTGCGCCCATTACTGGGGAAGGTATACTTGCCGCAAAATTTGAGATAGGTGAAATAACGTGTTTCCAGAAACAGTTGCAGACAAATTGAGTGATGCGGTTATCGAGCAAGCGATGAAGCTGAGTGCAGAAGACCGACAAGAGCTTGTAGTGAGCTACATTGCAAAAGCAAATGAAATTTGGATGGTGCAAGGTAGTGAAGGTTTTGTGATGTTTGAAGGTGGTGAAAGCGTTCAGCTACCAGTATTCCCGCATCACGATTTAGCTCAAAAGTTTGTAGATATAAACGAAATTGAAGGCCAATGCGTGAATATTACACTCGATGAGTTTATGCAAACTTGGTTGCCAGGCCTCGATAAGAATGGCGTTGAGCTAGTTATGTTCCCCACCACGAGTGATGTTGAAAACCTAGTTATGACTGCAGATGACTTAGCCTCAGAGCTTAGCGGAAATTAAGCAAGGTATAGAGATCATGAGTTCTCTCGAAACTTTGCTTCCTCTGGCTTCATCTTTGGCTAACGCGAAAGGGTGGGACGATTTTACTCGTACACTGATGCTTGCGGGTAAATCGCTTGTCTCGCTTCCAGCAGAAAAACGTTTGGCTGAAACAGAAGTAGAAGGGTGTGAAAGCCCGGTATGGCTCGCAACTTCTGACGAACAAGGCAGTTTGATGGCTTACTCGCCTAGCAAAGTGATCCGCGGCGTGCTTGCAGTATTGTTAGAAAAAGCAAACGAGTTAACCCCGCAGCAGCGCAGTGAATTCGACTTTGAGAGATATTTGTCTCGCTGTCAGCTGGAACGCTACTTAAGTCAGTCCCGTGGAAACGGGATTAAATCTGTAATAGCTAAATTAAAGGGCATCTAGCCGCTAAACTGGTGGCTGCCGTTATTTGTTTTTTGCTTCAATCCACTGGCTCATGTACTTGCTCGCTGTCAGTGTTTGATGCCACAACAAGCTTTGCATAAATAAACCGTTTCTATGCGTCTTGAGCGACTGTTTTAAACCAATGATTCTTTCAATTAACGGCACTTCGGGCAGTTCGCTTTCAAATGAGCTAAGTATTGATGCCGTTAAGCTACTAGCGCTATCCCACGAAGACTTATCATTGTGAAGTGCCACAGCTTGTTCTACGTAGTCTTGAATAACCGCTGCGTCAGTTGTATTCGCGCTACAAAGCGCACCAGGCCATTGCGCTAGCTGCTTTGGCTCATCGATTTCCTGTACATTGCTATTAGCAGTGATTGAATCGGTTGAGGTGATACCTTCTGCGCCTATCCACGTGGTGATACTAGGAGTAGCGCAGCGCATCGCATCAATCAGCTTGCCTTTAATGCCTGCGCCAAATCGTAAAGGAGCAATCAGCACCTTTGCGCTCAACATTATAGACTCCACATTTTCGGCCCAACCTTTTACCAAAAAGCCTTGTTTTTCGTTGTGCAGTTGGGTGGCCTTTTTAGGCGGGTAAGCGCCGTATATGTGCAATTCTGCTTTGGGTAGCGCTTTTCTTATCTCAGGCCATATGCTTTGCTTAAGTTGCAGGACCGCGTCCCAATTAGGCGCATGGCGAAAGTTTCCAATATGAACAAAGTGCGCTCTTTCCTCAAACGGAAGCGTGATGGGGGGCGTTTTTCCTACAACTAGAGGGTGGTATTGGAGCTGCGCTCTAGGTACACCGTAGTGTTCCGTTAAAAGCGCCATTTCTCGCTTTGAAATTATTAATGTAAGGTCGCTTCTTAGTATTGCTGCAACTTCTCTTTGCGCCAATTCGCTATTTAACTGAGCAAGGCGAGCATCATTGTCCTGTTTTACCGCTTCGTGCCTTGCCTGACGCAGGCTGTGCAAATCTTCAGTATTTAAAACTCGAAGTGCATTTGGGCACGCTTCTTTTACTCGCCAAGAAAATTGCTCTTCTGTCATGTAGCGGTCGAATATAACAACGTCAGGCTTTATATGCGCCATTTTGCTATTAAAAGAACTGCAATTCAGTGCCACAGAATGCACATCAACGCCTAATGTTGTAAGGTCTTCTTTATGGTCGCTATCGGTGGCAGCGGTCAGAAATGTCACATTGAAATCGGCAGATAAGCAACGCTTAATAATAGCTAACATATTTTGGCCCGCGGCCGAAGAATTTGGCTCAGGCCACACATAACCGATAACAGCGACATTTAACATGGATGGATTACAACTTTTGCTTTAAGAATTATGCCATCAAGGGCATAGTGAATAGTATGCAAATACTACCATAAATTTGAATTGGTCATTACAAAAGCAAGTGTTCCTTAGAAAATCTAATTGTTATGGGTAATTACCCTAAGTTTTTCTGTGTATTAGAATTATTAGTATGTAAAAAGAGGCAAAAAGCTATAATACAGGCCTTCGAGAGACGCGCTGAATATACGAGGGTAGTGCGTATCAGCGGCGTTACGTGGATTGTTGATGTTCAGCGTAAAGCAAGATTTTCAAATTGAAAATGAGCCCCGCGGTATCAAGGCTTATGAAGGATTCAGGTTAACTTAATGATTAGTAAAGAAATCATACTTTTTTACTAGTTGATACTTATTGACCAACTACATTTTTGTGCCTATACCTTAATGGACACAAGGCGAATGGAGGTGCCTTCAACGCTATATTGACAAAGGCGGCATGAAAGAGAGTGCACGAATGAATTTAGATGAATTAGTTTCGAAAGCGGAAAACCTCTTTGTTTTACCTGATTCGGTAACTCGACTTAAAGCTTGTATGGATGATGAAGCTTCAAGCATTGACGACATCGGCGATATTATTGCTTTCGATCCGTCATTGGCAACGCAATTGCTAAGAGTAGCAAACTCAGCGCTCTATCGTTTTCCTAATAAAATAGACACCGTCACAAGAGCCATCCAGGTAGTGGGGACCCGCTCCACTTACGACTTGGCACTGGCTTATGGCGTAAGCCAAGCATTCAGTGATGTAGACGGTCAACGTATCGATCTCGACAAGTTTTGGGAGCAAAGTGTATCGTGCGGTCTCCTGGCAAAATACTTTGCCGATATGCGCAATATTCGTGAGCCTGAGCGACTCTTTGTTTCGGGGCTGCTTCACAACATAGGCGAGCTGGTAACCGTTTCGGTTTTGCCTGAGTCGGCAACCCGTTGTCAGGCATTCAACACCAGAGTAAGTCCTGCTGAACTTCAATTTGGAGTGCTAGGGTTCACGTATGCGGAATTATCGGCAAGATTAATTGAAAAGTGGGATATTCCAAGCTCTATTTATACGCCAATTGCCAGTATCCACAAAGAAGAGGAGGAGTCTGCTTCTACAGATGAGAAGATTCTACAACTCTCCTATGTGTTGGCACTCGATAACGTTAACCCTGAGATCTACCCGAGTTATCACAACTTAAAGCCAGAATTGCATGAGGCATTGTCGCTTAATCGCGAAGATTTAGAAGACGCGCTAGATATAACCAACCTGCAGTGTATTTCGGTAATTTCCCTGTTTAACCCTAACGCGTTTATGCTGTATTAACGTAACGTTTTTAACGTGCTTTTCGAAATGCCGTAGCGATCAGTCGAAAATCGCTACGGTTTGCCTACTGATGGCAATCACTTCATTATCCTTATCCCAAATCGTCGCTTCAGTATGGCCATAACCATCTGCAGCTTGTCTTGTGTGAGCTTTATAAGCAAACCAGTCTGTCGGGCTTACCGGCTTGTGAGGATGGATAAATTCCAAGTTCCAACTTACTGTACTGGCTGGTGCCGGAAGCTTCATCATTTGTAAAAGTGTAGGTGGCCATGCGTCGATCATAGTAATGATATGTGCATCAGTGATGGCTTCGGGGGGCTGCTTGAAGCGCATAAAGCCGTGATAATGGCTGGTTTTTCTGCGCGTAAATGGAATGCCGCCATCTTCAATTGCCAAATCAAAATAGCGTAAGAATTTAGGCGTAACTTTAGGTATTTGCGGGATGAACTTTGCTTTATTCGGCTGAGGCATGTCGTGTGTATCTGTATTCTCAACTTGAATACCTGACTGACGCGCAACACCAAAACAGGCTTGCGAAAAAACACAGCTTTTGCCGTCTTGAATAGCATGAGCGGTGAACTGAGAGACATTTTTCCCTGTTCTAAGTAGCGTTACTTCGATAGAAAAAGGCGCTTCAAGAGATAGGGGACCGACAAAGTTGGTGGTAAAAGAGCGCAGCACACGGTTATCAGTGACTTGCTGCTTTACTGCGGTGTAAAGCATACCGGCAGAAATTCCTCCAAACGCAGTTCGTCCCTGTCCCCACGTCTTAGGGATAACTAGTCCATCAACTTTCCATGTGTTTTCCGAAGTTTGAGATAATTGAGGAATATTGAGCAATTCATCTACTGTCATATTTGCTTGTCTGGTCTGATGAGTTAAGTGTTTGTCATCGTACCTTAAGCGCTATAGAACGAAAAGCCTCAGTTAGAAATTTTCGTTATGTTAACAAATAAGTAACAATTAGTTGTTTATTTTTTTGCCTAATGCATAGACTGGGCTATTGTCACTCAAAAGGACTGTTATGGCCCATACTCACGTTGAAGGTATTCCCGCTGCAGAAGCAGGAGCATCTAGAAGTTACCGGAATTACGTTCTATTCATATTAACCTTGGTGTATGCCTTTAACTTTATAGACAGGCAAATCATTGGGATTCTATCTCCTTTTATCAAAGCCGATTTGGGGTTAGATGATGCCCAACTTGGGTGGCTTAAAGGCATCTACTTTGCGCTACTTTATACCGTGATGGGGATCCCAATTGCATGGCTTGCCGACAGGTACAGCCGCGTTAATATCATTGCGATCTCTCTAACGCTTTGGAGTGGATTTACCGCTGCATCTGGGTTAGCTGCCAATTACATGCAGCTTGCCATAGCACGTATTGGTGTCGGCATTGGTGAAGCGGGTGGTAGTCCACCGTCCCACAGTATTATTTCTGACTTATTCCCTAAAGAAAAACGCGCGGGCGCGCTCGCAATATACTCTTTAGGTATTCCTTTTGGCGTCATGCTTGCGTTTTTTGCATCAGCGTTCTTTTTACAGGGCGGCTCTGCCGACTGGCGAACGGTAATGTACAGCGTAGGTATTCCAGGGGTGTTACTGGCTATTTTGCTTAAGCTCACGATCAAGGAACCTGCCAGAACGGTCTCTTTACCAAGCGCAGATGATGCGAATAAGCCGAGTGTAAAGTCGTCGCTCAAGATGTTACTGAAAATTCCGACGTGGTGGGGAATGGCACTGGGTATTTCCTTTGGATCATTCGGTAACTATGCCATATCGACATGGGTAATTGATTACTACGTTCGCGCCTTTGCGGGTTTAGATATTACACAGTTGCTAATCGTTTTTGGCATTATCAATGGCACCGCCTATGCGCTCGGTGTATGGCTAGGAGGCTACATTGCTGATAGATGGGGTAAGCACAATAAAAAAGCTTATGCGTTATTGCCCGCTATCGCACTTATTATTGGTGTGCCGGCATTTTATGCATCGTTACAAGTGCAAGATTTGTGGCTATCAGTAGGGCTCATGGCGCTGTTGTTATTCACCAGTGGTTCATACCTAGGGCCAAGTTTTGCGATGGCACAGACACTAGCTCCAATAAACGTAAGAGCCATGTCGACAGCGTTGTTCTTCTTCGTATTGAACATCATTGCGCTGGGCGGTGGCCCAACGCTGACGGGTATTATTAGCCAAGCATTGGTGCCATCTTTAGGCGAGACGGAGGCATTGAGACAGGCACTCATCTACCTGGTAGTTCCTTACGCGCTTTCTATTGCCGTGTTCTTATGGACGAGCACGAAGATTGTAAAAGATTGGGAAATGGCAGAAGCCAGAGGCTTATAGTATTATCGAACTTTCATGCTAAGGGGCTGATTTAAAGCCCCTTTGTTGTTTGAGTATAAAGGAGTGTTTTGGTGACGTCGTCAGAGTTGAGTTTTCATTTTGCCCATGCAAATGGATTTCCCGCAGGTAGTTATAGTGCGATGTTTTCAGCGTTACCTGATCACTTTCATCGTCTTCATGTTGAGCGCTTTGGACACGATCCTCAGCTTCCAGTGAATGGTAACTGGCGCAATCAAGTTCAAGAACTCATCAAGCATATAAAAAAAGAGAACAAGGATCCGCGAGGCGTGTATGGTATTGGGCATTCATTTGGTGCTGTAATTACCTACATGGCGGCATGCGAGGCGCCAGAGCTGTTCAGAGGCATTATTTTATTCGATCCGCCACTTGTTGTTGGCCCGTTAAGTTACTTTTTTAAATTCGCGAAACACACGCCGTTAATTAACAAGCTAACGCCAGCGAAACTCGCGCAAACACGCAAGACCAGCTGGCCAAGCAATACTGATATGGTGGCGTACTTTCACAGCAAAGCATTGTTTAGGGATATGGATAAACGATGCGTGCGCGATTATGTAAAATCTGTAACCGCCTTGAAGGGGGACAATATTTCACTCACATTTCGTGCAGAAGTAGAAGCAGATTTGTTTCGCAATGTTCCGCACAATTTGGGTAAATATAAAGGAAAGCTTAAGTGTCCGGCCGTATTGGCGACTGGAAGCAAAAGTAACGTGTGTAAGCCAGAAATGTACTCGCGGCTTCTGACGCATAATGCTATTGAGCATAGCGTGCTCGATGGTGGGCATATGTTTCCACTAGAACACCCTGAGCAGGTAGCGAGCTTTATTGAGCGTACATTAACGCAGTGGAGTAATGAGGCGAATTAAATATTACGGAGATTGATTTAAGCGTTTTAACGCCAAAATCAATCTCGCCATAACATTAGGATAAATGAGTTAGTCATGCTTTCTAGGCTTGCTTAGTCCACCTACGGGCTGACCTAACATTTCTCGCGTCACCAGTACCACGCCTTTTTCAGATACGCGGAATCCACGTGCCTTGTCTTGCTCGTGATCGTAACCAATTGTAGTGCCTTCAGGAATGACACAACCTCGATCAATAATCACCTTTTTCAGCTTGCAATGGCGTTTAATTTCCACATCAGGAAGAATTACGGCGTCTTCAATAAGGCCATAGGAATGTACGCGTACGTTGGAAAAGCAAATAGATGAACGAAGTGTAGAGCCTGAAATTATACAGCCCCCAGAAACTACGGAGTTAATCGCTTCACCACGTCTGTCGTGGTCTTCCCAAACAAACTTTGCTGGTGGCAGTTGCTCTTGGTATGTCCATATAGGCCATTTTCTATCGTAGAGGTTCAATTGAGGTACAGGAGCAACCATTTCCATATTGGCTTCCCAAAATGAGTCGATAGTACCTACATCGCGCCAATAGGCGTTGTCTCCGCCACTTTTCTCAAAAGGATAGGCGTATACTGGGTGGTCGGCGATGATTGATGGAATGATGTCTTTACCAAAGTCTCGCTGAGAGCCCATATTTTCAGCATCAACACGTAATTGCTCGAATAAAAACTCTGTATCAAACACGTAATTGCCCATAGATGCTAAGCAGCGCGTTGGGTCATTAGGAAGTGGAGTCGGGTTAGCTGGCTTCTCTTCAAATCCGTTAATACGATAGTTTTCATCAACCGACATAACGCCAAACGCACCTGCAGCTTCTTCCAAGGGCACCGACATACATGAAACCGTCATTTTGGCACCAGACTCTTTGTGCTTGGCCAACATATCACCGTAGTCCATGCGGTAGATGTGGTCGCCTGAAAGGATCATGACATATTTTGGAAGCTCATCACGAATGATATCTATGTTTTGGAAGACCGCGTCTGCGGTTCCTTCATACCAACTGTCGGAGAAACGTTGAGAAGCGGGTAGGATTTCTACAGATTCGCCAAGTTCTTTTTTGAAATGACCCCAACCGCGAACCAAGTGACGAATAAGAGAATGCGACTTGTATTGGGTAACCACGCCTATTCGACGGATACCTGAATTAACACAATTTGATAGCGGGAAATCGATAATTCTAAATTTACCGCCGAAATAAAGTGCCGGTTTGGCTCGCCAATTAGTGAGCTCGTGTAGTCTAGAACCTTTACCACCCGCGAGGATGAGCGCATATGTATCGCGGGTAAGGTTACTGATGTAACGAGAACTTTGATCTGCCATTTCCTATAAACTCCTGTAATAAAGCGACAACTGTGTATCGATAGAAATATAAAAAGAAAACGAAGTGTTGCGATTGACTGCGCTATGCATGATAGGCCTGATTGAACAGGCTTTCTTGATAACCTAAATCCATATTACACAAGATAATTTAGAATGACAGCGCGATTTTCATGCTTTGTGATGAAATGGTAAAAGTTTTTAAAAAATTGTAGGTTGGGGGGCTCTCGCCCTTACAGAGACACCCATCCTAATTCCCTTAATCTCATCCAATGGCATTCAACCGTTGCTCTTACAAAGACACCCACCCCTATCTCTTATTCTTAAACTGGAATAGGCTTCTTGAATTAAAATTTTAGCATGACACCCATCGCTACTATGAGTTGGTTACTTAGTAAATTTGACGATAAAAAAGTTAGCGAGACACACAACTCAATTTCATCATGCGCATCCAGAAAAGCCCTCGATCAAAGCAAGTCACTGTGTAGACACCCATTTTTAAACTGTAGAAAGTTAGTCTACACTTTGCTCGATAAACGAAGTGGTTACTTCATGCATCATAAGGTTTTATTGCCGAGTGTCCTTTCTCGGTAACGCGAAAGAGAAGGCTCATAATAGTTATTTTGAGTATAAATTTGCTTTCAACTGCGTTAAACATGACGGAATGGGTGTCTATCTAACAGTAAAATGAGCAAGAAAGATCTTTAAGTGACAAATGTTAATTAAATGTTATATTTGAAGGGTCAATTCTTTTATGGAGTCTCAGATGGGAGCGTTAAAAAAACTCTTAATGGTCGTAGGTGTTGTTATCGTATTATTTGTCGCAACAAGCTTTTTTATTCCTAAAGATTACAGCGTTGAAAGAACAATTAATATTGATGCTCAGCCATCAGAAATATATCCCTATGTCGTTGATTTGAAAGAGTGGAAGAAATGGGGCGTATGGTTCAAGCGTGATCCTGATATGAAACTTGATTATTCAGGGCCTGATAGAGCTATTGGGATGCGTTCCGAGTGGTTAAGTGAAACCGAGGGAAATGGAGAAATGGAGATTACGCAACTAGAGCATAACAGACGTGTGATGTACCGATTATATTTTCCCGATTTTGACATGGGTTCATCGGGCGTCGTAGAAATTGAGCCCACAGAAAATGGTTCTCTTGTAACCTGGAGAGATGAAGGCTCGGTAGATAATAACCCAATAAACAAATATTTTGCTTTGATGATGGACAGCATGATTGGTCCTGATTTCGAAATGGGTCTAGAAAATCTCAAAATACTCGCCGAAAACGCTGGGTAGGGCATACAACTTTCTGATCTGACTGAATAAGTGCACCGTATATGTTCAATCGAATTGCGGTGCATGCTTACCTTCCATGAAACAAAAAAAATTACTTATTACAGGCCTTTCGCTTAATAAACTAGCCGACCTACTGATCTCTGCTAAAACAACCTTGACCGCACTTCTTATTAGCATCGGCGCACCAGTTTGGATGATAGGCTGGCTGGTTCCAATTAGAGAGTCGGGCGCGCTTCTGCCTCAAGTACTTATTAGCATTTATCTTCGAAAACATACTCAGCGGCACTTGGTTTGGCGTGTCGGTATGCTCACACAAACGCTTTCAGTTTTCTGTATGCTGATCGCGGCCATTTTATTTTCAGGGGGCTTGGCGGGTACCTTGATACTTATTTCCCTTGTCTTCTTGAGCCTGGGTCGCTCTGCCTGTTCTCTTACCGTGAAAGATATGGAGGCTGACGTAGCTAAGAAAGGAGAGCGGGGTAACCTAATCGGAATTGCATCTACCGTTTCAGGCATGGTCACCCTTGTTATCGCTATACCTTTGACAATTTACGACGGCTCTCTTTCTTCGAACGTGCTGCTGATAGTCTTGTGCGGGAGTCTTTTATCATTTGTTTTGACCCTTATATGTGTATGGCCTGTTAAAACGACGGTAGATGTGGGTGATAAAGAGGAGAAAGCGTTTAGTATTGACTTCGACGCCACGGTTTACAAATTCATTTTGGTAAGAGGGCTTTTCGTTCACTCAGCCTTGGTTGCGCCTTATTTTATGATAGAAAAAAATGGAGATGTAAAAGAGCTGCTTCCTATTTATATAGGAGCCGAAGCAATTGCTGCTCTTTTATCATCAATAATTTGGGGAAAGATTGCAGACAAAAGCGCAAAGTTAACACTCCAAATTTCAGGGGTACTCGCAATAATTTCATGCATTGGTTTGCTTACATTGCAAACGACGACGATTGTAACCTCTGCACTGTTGTTTTTCTTGTTATCGGTATCCCATGCTGGCGTAAGAACCGGACGGAAAACATATAGTTTAGATGTTAAAGAAGGCCATGAAAGAACAGAGCTGGTTGGCTTCTCAAACACGGCTATAGGTATGATTTTATTAGCATTCGGTGCACTTTACGCTGCATTAACCCCTGTTTTAACCTTTTCAGTGGTTTATATTATGGCTGGTATGCTGTTACTGGCAATTATCATTACTGTTATCTTACCTGACGAGAAGTAGAATGGTTTAGTCAAAGCATATCGCTGCCGAAGATATTTTGGCCATTCGTTTTCTTTTAGTATTTGCTTGGAACTTCCGCATAGATGAACCGTCTCCTGCCGCGACTGAAAACACGTTTTCGAAATCACTGATAATGTGATGCCAATGATGTTGGCATACACCAAGAGGTTTTACATGTTGAATGGGTCTCGTTTGAGCGGCTATCGAATCGGTGTTGCGCAACAGTTGGATTGACTGGTTAAGAAGATCGCAATAGTCATTCAATGTGAAATCTAAGCCGCGAGTGTTTCTACATCGTTGGTGGCTCTTTAATGGCATTAACCCTTTTATTGTCTTGTTTTGTGAAATACTCGTGTTCAATCTTTTATTAATGCTTGTGTGATATGAGTCTTGTAAGCCCGTTGCGACCTTTGCGCGTATAGGGTTTAAGTCAACATATGCCATACATGACAGTAGGGCTTTTTCTGTTAGCAATGCTTGTGAACGGAAGCGACCTTCCCAAAATCTGCCAGTACAATCGTCCTCTTCGTTTGCTTTTCTCGCAATATACTCGTTTAAATTTCTCATAAACCAGCTTATGTCGTAGAGCCTTTTTCTATACACATCAGCAGTACTTTTAACTGTCTCACACTCACTTTCGCTCAAGATCTCGCCCTTCATAAACTTTTGAGTAAGTACGGTTCCTTTGTGCATTTTATGCCATTGATGTAACACAGTTTGTAATGACCATGAGAGCGCTGCCTCTTTATTCACGCATAAAACGATATGGACATGGTTACTCATAACAGCGTAAGCACAAATATCTATCGCGAATACCCGGCTCAAAAATAACAGCCGTTGTTCTACCCACGATTTTCGATGCTCGTAACTAACTCTATTGTTTCGGTCGTACCCGCAGAGGTAGCTACGGCGCACGCAGCGAGATATACAATGATAGTAGGGTGTATCTTTTAAACTAATGAGGGATTTTCTGCTTTGAGCCATGTTAGATAAATGCAAGGTAATTAGTCATTGTGTGACCTTAGCATTGTGAATATTCAGTTGTGACCTGACCGATGGACTTGTTTTGTTCTAGAAGAGACACCCAACGTAAGACTTTTCGCTGAAAAGTAATGAATATTTGAAGAGACATCCAATGCAAAGCTAACTTGCTGAGCGTGAAAGAATGTATTTATGAGTTTGTGCCGATAAACTTATAAAGACATCCATTACATAAACGGTGATTTTACGTGAAACTTCACAATTAGGGTGGGTGTCTTTCTTAGAGGGTAGAGGGGGCGCATTGCCGCATCCCCCCATCAGTTTTTTATTTTGCTAGAAGCGCATTAGCTGCTTTCGACACGGGAGAGCGGCCTAAAAGTTCTGAAATGTAAGAAGACGCTTTTAACAATTTCGTCATTTCTATACCTGTTGATATACCCATACCGTTCAACATATATAGGACGTCTTCCGTTGCAACATTTCCACTTGCTCCTTTGGCATACGGGCAGCCTCCAAGTCCTGCAACAGCTGAATCAATTGATGAGATGCCGTATCCAAGGGCAGTGTATAAATTCACTAGCGCTTGTCCATAAGTATCATGAAAATGGGCGGCAACTTTGCTGACATTAATCTCTTTCAATACTTCATCTAATAGTAGTCTTGTAGACATTGGTGTGCCTACGCCGATAGTATCGCCAAGGGATACTTCGTAACACCCCATGTCAATAAGTTCCTTACTCACCTGTGTAACGGCACTAGGTGAAATTTCACCTTCATAAGGACACCCCATTACACATGAAACGTAGCCCCTCACTTTGATTTTGCTTTCGCTTGCCAGGTCAAACACAGCCTCGAAACGCTTTAAGCTCTCGCTTATAGAGCAGTTAATGTTCTTTTGTGAAAAGGACTCAGAGGCAGCACCGAATACTGCAACCTCTTTCGCACCCGCTTCAATGGCTGTTTCCAAGCCCTTAAGGTTGGGTGTCAATGCAGAATAATGAATCTTGTCTTCGGGGCTAAGCGCCTTAAAAACCGCATCCGAGTTTGCCATTTGGGGCACCCATTTGGGTGATACAAAGCTTCCTGCTTCGATACGGTTAAGGCCAGTTTTAGAAAGAAGTTGAATAAGTTCAATCTTTTGTTCGGCGCTTAAGGCCTGCTTTTCATTCTGAAGGCCATCTCGAGGACCTACTTCAACAATACTCACTTCTTTAGGAAACATCACATCAAACCTCGGCAGCTTCTTTAGTGGAGAACGCCAACAGTGTTGCGCCACCGTCAACTAGTTCACCGGGATTGAAAAAGAACTCTTCCACTGCACCATCGTGCGGGGCAATGATGCTGTGCTCCATTTTCATCGCTTCCATAACTAGTATAGGCTCCCCTTTTTTGACCAACACACCCTTTTCGACCAAATGCGCCACTATGGTTCCGTTCATCGGGGCACTGAAATTAGCGTCGCCATTATCATCGTTATCATCACCAAGAGATGCTGAGATTAGGCTGAACTTAGCATGGGTGTCTTTGTTGAAGAGTGTAAACACGCCATCATTATCTGAATACGTAAATGTTGATTTGTACCCATTAATTGTTGCATGCAAAGCACTATCTACCAGCTTGCCTTTAACGTTATAGGAATTGTCTCCAACAGATAGCTCCCAAGCATCTTCAGTTCCGTGACGCTGGTGTTTGACCCCAACATGCACTTCTTCTTGGTTGCAAAGCAAGGTGAGAATTTCTGTATGATTTGCGTTAGCGCGCCACGCACCAACGGTTGACCAAACAGATGGGGTTTTATCGCTTCTAGAAACTTTTCTATTTAAAAGTGAAAGCAATGCCATCACAGGAATATTTACTTGGGTGTCATCGCTAGCTGCATCCTCACTTGTCGCGCTAAACAACGAATCATGGTGTTTCTCCACAAACGTAGTTGTAAGCTCAGCGGCAACGAACGCAGGGTGTGTTGCGACACGCTTTAAGAAGTCGATGTTTGTGCTTACACCGTCAATATAGTAGTCACCCAATGCACTAATTAAGCGTTTGAGCGCTATCTCACGGTTCTCTCCCCAAACCACAAGCTTGGCAATCATTGGGTCGTAAAAAACGCTTACCTCATCACCTTCAACGACACCTGTGTCAACGCGAACTACGTCATTTTCTTTTGGTGTGCGTAACAGGCGCAGCGTGCCGGTAGAAGGTAGAAACTCGTTGTTTGGATCTTCAGCATAAATGCGCGCTTCGAATGCGTGTCCTGTTAAGGTGAGTTCATTTTGTTGTTTAGGAAGGGGCTTTCCTTCGGCAATAGTTAATTGCCAGTGAACCAAATCCTCACGGGTGATCATTTCTGTCACAGGATGCTCTACTTGCAAGCGTGTATTCATTTCCATGAAGTAAAATGAATCGTCTTCATCAAGTAAAAACTCAACCGTTCCCGCACCTACGTAGTTAATGGCTTTCGCCGCGAGTATCGCCGCTTCACCCATTTTTTCTCTCACTGACTGAGACATATTGGGGGCAGGGGCTTCTTCAATAATCTTTTGGTGTCGGCGTTGAACCGAACAATCACGTTCAAAAAGGTATACGCCGTTACCATGGGTGTCACAGAAAACTTGAATTTCAACATGACGAGGGCGCGTCAGGTACTTTTCAACCAGCATATGGTCGTCACCAAAGCTCGCCATAGATTCACGTTTGGCTGCATTTAATGCTTGAGAAAACTCTTTTTCACTCCACACTTGGCGCATGCCCTTACCGCCACCGCCAGCAGCGGCTTTTAATAGAACTGGGTATCCCATTTCATCGGCAGCGCCTTTTAATACCGCTTCACTTTGATCGTCGCCGTGATAGCCTGGAACCAAAGGAACACCAGCTTTTTCCATAATGTGTTTGGCGGCAGACTTAGAACCCATCGCTTCAATTGCAGATGCTGGTGGGCCTACAAAGATAATATTGTTTTTGGCGCATAGATTCGCAAACTCAGCATTTTCTGAGAGAAAGCCGTAGCCTGGGTGGATAGCGTCTACACCAAGCTCCTTTGCTTTTTCAATGATCAACTCGCCTCGTAAATAACTTTTCTTCGACGGAGATGGCCCTAGATAAACAGCTTCATCAGCCATTTGTACATGAAGGGCATTTTTGTCGGCGTCAGAGTAAACGGCGACTGTCTTTATACCTTGAGCGTTGGCTGTCTTTATAACGCGGCAAGCAATTTCACCACGGTTTGCAATTAGTAATTTATTTATCATTCTTAACCTCCACCCATGAAGCACTGCGCTTTTCTAAAAAGGCTGACAGACCTTCTTGACCTTCTTCAGATGTCCTAACTTGTGCGATAAGTTTGCTCGTCTTTGTGAGAAGCGCATCGTTAATCTCTTGCGTAGACACCCATTGCACTAAGTCTTTTGCTTTCGCCACTGCTTGGGGGCCGTTTTTCAGTATGTTTGATAAAATATTGTCGATAGTGCTATCGAGTTCGTCTTCTGTTACTGATTCGCTCAAAAGTCCGAGTCGTCTTGCTCTGCGCGCAGAAAATACTTCAGCGGTCTGGAAGTAGCGTCGGCATACTCGTGCGCCCATAGCTTCAACCACGTAAGGGCTGATGGTTGCTGGAATAAGGCCAATTTTAACTTCACTTAAGCAAAATTTACTGAGCTTGCTTCCAATAGCAATATCGCAACATGCAATTAAACCAACAGCACCGCCAAAAGCTGCACCTTGTACTCTTGCTATCGTGGGCTTCGGCATTTTATAAAGCGTCTGCAGCATGGTTGCTAATGCAAGTGCATCACTTTCATTTTGCGCTTCGGTATAACTGGCCATTTTTTTCATCCAGTTAAGATCGGCTCCTGCACTGAAACTTTTGCCTTCAGCTCTCAGGATTAGTGCCCTAACGCTTTTATCTTCCCCCGCTTTTTTAAAAACGCGAGTAAGCTCGTTTATCATTTCGTCGTCAAAGGCATTATGTTTTTCAGCTCTGTTTAAAGTAACAGTGGCAATGTTTCTTTCATCTACGCTGTAAATAACTGATTGTTCCATTACCTGCACTCCTACATTCTAAATATGCCAAATTGGGTGTCTTCGATAGGCTTGTTAAGTGCCGCTGAAAGCGATAGGCCAAGCACTAATCGAGTATCCGCTGGGTCAATAACGCCATCATCCCAAAGCCTTGCAGACGCATAGTATGGATGTCCTTGTTTTTCGTACGTATCGATAACAGGTTGTTTAAATGCCTTTTCTTCTTCTTGCGACCATGACTCGCCTGAGCGCTCTTTTTGGTCGCGCTTAACTTGAGCGAGAACGCCAGCAGCTTGTTCACCACCCATTACAGAAATTCGAGCGTTTGGCCACATGAAAAGGAAGCGTGGGTCATAGGCTCTGCCGCACATGCCGTAGTTACCTGCACCAAAACTGCCGCCGATGAGGACTGTGAGTTTTGGTACATTCGCACATGCTACAGCGGTTACCATTTTTGCACCGTGTTTTGCGATACCGCCGTGCTCGTATTGCTTACCGACCATAAAGCCTGTGATGTTTTGCAAAAATACGAGAGGGATTTTTCGCATGGCGCATAGTTCGACAAAATGAGCACCTTTAAGCGCGCTTTCACCGAAAAGTATGCCGTTGTTAGCCACAATGCCTACAGGGAAACCGAAAATGCGTGCAAAACCACAAACTAAGGTTGTGCCGTAAAGCGGTTTGAATTCATCAAAGTCTGAGTCATCCACAACACGCGCAATGATTTCTCTTACATCGTATGTCTGACGACTATCAGCAGGCACAATGCCGTATATTTCTTTGGTGTCGTAGCGTGGAGGTTTTACCTCGGCCACGTCCAGGCATTCTGGCTTCTTTCTGTTTAGTCTAGAGACAGCATTACGCGCTAATGAAAGTGCGTGGTGGTCGTTGTTAGCGAGATGGTCGGCAACACCCGAAATTCGAGTATGAACGTCACCACCGCCAAGCTCTTCTGCGGTAACTACTTCACCTGTTGCAGCTTTAACAAGCGGTGGGCCGCCTAGAAAAATAGTCGCTTGTTCTTTAACGATAATGCTTTCATCAGCCATGGCGGGAACATAAGCACCACCGGCTGTACAGGAACCCATTACTACCGCAATTTGAGGAATATTCTTAGCAGACATATTCGCTTGATTAAAAAAGATGCGTCCAAAGTGCTCTCTGTCTGGGAATACATCATCTTGACGGGGCAAGTTAGCGCCACCTGAATCTACTAAGTAAATACAAGGTAGGTTATTTTGCTCTGCGATAGTCTGAGCGCGAAGGTGCTTTTTCACGGTAAGGGGGTAGTACGTCCCGCCTTTTACAGTGGCATCGTTAGCTACAATCATACACTCGATACCTGCAACAATACCGATACCGGCAACGACTCCGGCACAAGGTACATAGTCTTCGTAGACTTCCCATGCTGCCAGTTGGCCTATTTCCAGAAAGGGCGTGTCTGGGTCAATCAGTGCGTTGATTCGGTCGCGAGGTAGAAGTTTCCCTCGAGACACGTGGCGCTCCGCCGCTTTTTCACCGCCACCTTGGCAAATTTGTTCGATTTTTTCGAGGAGATCATTTACCTGAGCCTGCATGTGTTCAGCATTTGCGATAAATGTTTCAGATTTCGTATTTATACTTGAGCGAAGAACGGGCATAACCCCTCCTTGTGTTGGGCCTAGGCGACGGCTGTCGCGTTAGCCACTAGTTAGCAAGATGATTAACAAGACACCCATGCTAAGCGCTTGCGCTGCGGTGGGTGTCTTTGCAATTCATTAGCCTGTTAATAAAGTTCAGCGTTTCTAAATCTACTTTAAATAGAGTAGGGTGGGTGTCTTCCTAATTTCAATGACACAGGGAATGCCTGAGCTTTCCCTGTTTCAAACGAAGTTTGTTTCCACCCAGAACTCCGTATTACTTCGATTCGTTAAATAGCTCGCGGCCTATAAGCATTCGGCGAATTTCAGACGTTCCTGCGCCAATTTCATAAAGCTTGGCATCACGTAATAAGCGTCCCGTCGGGTATTCGTTGATGTAGCCATTACCACCAAGTAGCTGAATGGCATCTAATGCCATTTTGGTTGCCAGTTCCGCTGAGTAAAGAATAGCGCCAGCAGCATCTTTTCGCGTTGTTTCACCGCGATCGCATGATTGTGCAACGGTGTAGACATACGCGCGTGCGGCATTCATTTGCGTGTACATGTCAGCTACTTTGCCTTGTACTAGCTGGAATTGACCAATTGATTGACCAAACTGCTGACGGTCGTGAATGTAAGGTACTACGATATCCATGCACGACTGCATAATGCCTAGCGGGCCACCTGATAAAACAAGGCGCTCGTAATCTAGGCCACTCATAAGTACGCGAACACCTTCGCCTTCTTTGCCAAGAATGTTCTCAGCTGGTACTTCGCAATCTTCGAAAACTAATTCACAGGTATTAGAAGAGCGCATACCTAGTTTGTCGAGTTTCTGTGCGCGGCTAAAGCCAGGGAAATCGCGCTCTACGATAAACGCTGTGATCCCTCTTGGCCCTGCGTTAGGGTCGGTCTTAGCGTAGATAACAAATGTATGTGCATCAGGACCGTTCGTGATCCACATCTTATTGCCGTTTAGGATGTATTTGTTGCCGCGTTTTTCAGCTTTTAACTTCATACTAACAACGTCTGAACCTGCATTGGGTTCACTCATTGCCAGTGCACCAATATGTTCACCGCTTACTAACTTAGGTAGATACTTTTCACGCTGGGCATCATTACCGTTTTTAAAGATCTGGTTAACACAAAGGTTCGAATGCGCGCCATAGCTCAAACCGATACCACCTGACGCGCGGCTAACTTCTTCCATTGCGATAGTATGCGCAAGGTAGCCCATATCAGAGCCACCATATTGCTCTGAAACAGTAACGCCCAATAGGCCCATATCACCAAGTTTTGTCCACAATTGGTTTGGGAATTGGTTGTCTGCGTCTGCTTGTTCAGCAAGAGGAGCAATCTCATTTTGTGCAAATTGATAGACCTGATCACGTAACATCTCGATGTCTTCGCCAAGTCCAAAATTTAAAGTAGGGTAGGAGGTGTTCATGCGATATTTCCTCGTTTGAGTTCTGCGAGTTCTTCACGGCAACGTGCTTCAACATCATCCAGTTCAGTCATTAACATCTGGATGTCTTCTAGCTGCTGTTTAAGCACCGCTCTTTTCTGTTCAGTCATTTCGAGCATGGCTTCTAACTGAATAGCCGAATTGGGGTTGGTGTCGTACATGTCGAACAGTGTTTTGACTTCAGCAAGGGAAAATCCTAGTCGTTTTCCTCGCAAGATCAGCTTTAAGCGCACTCTATCTTTGTTCAGATAAACGCGATTTTGTCCCGTTCTTGACGGTGACATTAGGCCTTGTTCTTCGTAAAAACGAATTGAACGAGGAGTAATGTCAAACTCTCGAGCGAGTTCGCCTATTGCATATGTTGTTTCGTCGTCGTACTTGCTCATTACACGTACCTTGTATTTCAGCGCTGTTTAACACCCTTGTTTTGACGTGGGTGTCTTTGTAATTAAATTCTCTGTAGTAGGTTGGGTGTCATTGCAATAGCACTATCGTTTTAAGGTAGATGGTTTTATATACCGCTATATTAAAACGTAGTGTTTGGTTGACACATACTTAGTACAGGTTTACGTTAACGTTAATTACATTTTACGTTAAGGTAGAGTAACATTTTGCTAACGTCAATTTTTCATGGTGAAGGCAAGACGTTGTAGCTGTTAGGGGTGTTTACTTTTGTATACATCTACGTAGATTTCTTCACTTAACTCTATAATTTATATGAATTTTAAGGGCACGGTTATGAGTAACGAATCAGTAGTTATTGTCGCGGCTAAGCGCACACCAATGGGTGGTTTCAACGGTAATTTATCTTCGCTTGCTGCGACCAAACTTGGAGAAGTTGCGATTAAAGCAGCCTGTGAAGAGATGGATGTCTCTGTAATTGATGAAGTCATCATGGGGTGTGTATTACCTGCTGGTCTTGGTCAATCTCCAGCGCGACAAGCGTCACTGGGGGCGGGGCTTCCGCTAAGTGCAGGTGTGACAACTATCAACAAAGTATGCGGGTCGGGCTTAAAAGCGGTAATGATGGCGCACGACTTAATTAAAGCAGGCAGTGCGACAACAGTCGTGGCAGGCGGAATGGAAAGCATGAGTAATGCGCCATATATGTTGCCTAAAGCTAGAACTGGATATCGTATGGGTCATGGTCAAGTGCTTGACCATATGATGTTAGACGGTCTGGAAAATGCCTATGACGGCAAAGCAATGGGCTGCTTCGCACAGGATACTGCTGATGAAGAAAATATTTCTCGCGGTGAAATGGATGAGTTTGCTCTAAGCTCGCTTTCCAAGGCACATGAAGCAATAAACAGCGGAACTTTCGTCGATGAAATAGTACCCGTGACAGTCTCTTCTCGTAAGAACGATACCGTTGTTGATACCGATGAAGGCCCAGGTTCCGCTCGCCCAGAAAAAATTCCAACACTAAGACCGGCTTTCAAAAAAGACGGTACAGTCACGGCTGCTAACTCAAGCTCAATCTCTGATGGTGCAGCGGCACTGGTTGTAATGAGCGAAAGCAAAGCAAATGAACTTGGTCTAGCACCGCTTGCGCGCGTGGTTGCTCACGCTACAAATTCTATTGAACCTGAAAACTTCACCGTTGCGCCTGTTGGCGCTATGGAAAAAGTGCTGGATAAAGCAGGTTGGACGAAAGAAGAAGTCGATCTTTTCGAAATTAACGAAGCCTTCGCCATGGTAACCATGTTGGCTGTCAAGAAGCTTGGATTAGATGAAAGTAAAGTAAACGTAAAAGGCGGCGCTTGTGCATTGGGTCACCCAATTGGAGCCTCTGGTGCACGCATTTTGGTAACACTACTTCACGCGCTTAAGCAACGCGGTGGTCGCAAAGGTATCGCATCTTTATGTATTGGTGGTGGTGAGGGTGTAGCGCTTGCCGTTGAAATGCTCTAAGCCGCTATAGCTATAGATGGCAAATATGTAAAATATTTAATCACGGAGCCTAATCACATTGATTTCGCTCTGTGGTTCAATATAAAGAAAAATACAAAAGCATGAAGACAGTGACTAACGTTATCAATTCTATAACCCTTGCGGTTGCCCTATCCACTATAACGCTTGTTACGAAAGTCCAAGCTGACTCATCGTTTTCAGTAAACTCGACTTACGTAGACACCCACGATAACAATGGCACTCACTACGAGGAATCACGTTCTTTATCGAGTACTGAAGACACCCACGATGACTTAACTCTGTCTGCGCTTCACGAAACTCAATCAACCGTTGATGTTTCTAACAACGCTGTTTCGGAAGACACCCACACTAACGAAGAAAAAAAGACTTCGGATGACACCCATGCCAACAGTGCCCACGCAAACAGTGAATCGTCAGCTATTTACCCCAAGAAAATAAGCCAGGTGCCTTATTCAGCGTTGGGTGTCTTGCCAACAAGCGAAGCTGATGAACAATTCAGCTACGGCGATGACCCATTACAAACGATTTATACTTGGCACGGACGTTCGTCTACGAACGAAATGTATGCTGATAAAGCGTTAATATTTATTCACGGTGGGTGTTGGCTTAATGCCTACGGTTACGAACATGCGAAAGGGATGTATCATGCTTTAGCAGAGCTTGGGATGGGTGTCTACGTAACAGAGTATCGGCGCGTAGGTGATGAAGGCGGTGGCTGGCCCGGTAGTTTAGACGACGTGACACAAGCAATAAGTACAGCCTTAAAACGAATAGAGAACGAAGGGCGCTACACTAACATTTACATTGCGGGGCATTCTGCTGGTGGGCACTTAGCTCTGCTTGCTGCGCAACGTCTTTCTTCGTCATCCTTGAGCCTATCGCGCGCAAACATAAAACGGATTATCGGGTTAGCGGCAATTACGGACATCCAGTCCTATGCCATGGGACATAACAGCTGCCAGTCGGCTACAGCGAAATTCATGAATGGAACGCCTGAAGATGTTCCAACCGCATATCAAAGGGCGACACCACGCCCAACCCATGGCAGTTTGCCAATTACACTACTCCAAGGCGATGCTGATAGTATAGTGCCAGCGCGCCACGCTGTATTATCTGGAACCAACCCAAAAATAATTAAAAATGGTGGCCATTTCGATTGGCTTCACCCTGAATCAACATCCTTTGATGCTTTACTTGAGGTTATTAGTGAACATGATGAATAAGGTTTTTTCAGCTGAACAACTTGATATTAAAGATCCACTCCGTGACAAGGCGCAGGCGTTTTCGCTTCCCGCTAATACGGTCTATTTAGACGGGAATTCGCTAGGACCTCTTCCTAAGGCTGCGAAACAGCGAGCTGACGAAGTTGTCAATGAACAGTGGGGAAAGGGGCTCATTACAAGCTGGAACAAGCATCAGTGGATCCATCTACCTCAAATAGTGGGTGATAAGATTGGCGGCCTGATTGGCGCTAAAAGTGGCCAAGTTATTTGTTGTGACTCCATTTCTATTAATCTGTTTAAAGTATTAAGTGCGGCGTTGAAAATGCACCCAAGTCGCAAGGTAATAGCGACGACCCGCGATAATTTTCCTACCGACATTTACATGGTGCAAGGCCTGCTTGACTTACTAGGCAGCGATTACAGTATTCGCTATGTTGACGAAGCATGTATTGGATCACAGCTAACTGATGATATTGCCGTACTGATGCTGACACAGGTAAATTTCAGAAGTGGCAACAAACTCGATATGCAAACCATTACCGAGCAAGCCCATCAAAAAGGCATTTTAACTTTGTGGGATTTAGCGCACAGTGCTGGAGCATTTCCTGTCAGCCTAGACGCATGTAATGTGGACTTTGCAGTCGGCTGTACCTACAAATATCTAAATGGCGGCCCTGGTGCGCCAGCGTTTATCTATGTCGCTAAACGACATCAAGCACAGTATCAACAACCTTTGTCTGGTTGGATGGGGCACAGCTCGCCTTTCTCATTTTCCCCTGATTACGCTGGCGACAATTCTGTGAAGCAAAACTTGTGCGGTACGCCAGGAATTATTGGAATGAGCATTTTAGATGCGGCATTAGACGTATTTGAAGATGTATCACTTAAAGCTATTGATGAAAAATCCAAAAAGCTACAGGCATTTTTCATCGCTGAAGCCAAGCGCGCAGGTCTTCTGGACAAATTTTCCATTGTAAGCCCCAATATTGATAATCGAGGTAGTCAGCTAGCTTTCGCTCACGACCACGCTTACGCCATTTGCCAAGCGTGGATCGCTGAGGGGGTGATTGCAGATTTCCGTGCACCAAATATTCTGCGAATAGGTTTTGCGCCATTGTATTTAAGTTTCGTCGATATTGAAAAAGCGGTGGCAAGCCTTACCAAAATTATGAATAAAAAGCGCTATGAAATCGATGAGTTTCAGCAAAGACAGAGCGTTACCTAGCTGAAAAGCGAGATTATCAGCTAAATAATTGCAATTTTTGAATTTACGCTTAATACTTCGCGGTTGTCATCGATATCTTCACATGTTTTGGGTGTGCAGTTGAAAAAAATAAAAAAATATCTGCTTTGTACCATGTTGTTTGTAGGAGCGAATTGTTATAGCGCGCTCCTACAAGCAGAAGCTGGTCAAAAGGCGGCATCTGAACAATCTAATAATGTAACGTACTGTATAGATCCTAACTGGGCGCCTTACGAAGCAATCAGAAACGGTATCCATGTGGGGGTTTCTGCTCAGTATATGCAACTGATTGCTGAACTATCTGAATTAACGTTTACCCTAGTGCCCACTGAGAGCTGGCAACAGAGCCTAGAGTACGTTCAGCAGGGGAAATGCCAAGTTATCCCCATGCTAAATACTTCAGACTATCGAAAGCAGTTCCTCGACTTTAGCGTGCCGTATTTTGAAGCGCCCAATGTACTGGTGGCTAAGTCTGGAATGCCAATGATACAAGGCTACGCTGGAGTGGGAAATCGAGTAGTAGGGATTGTTCAGGGTTATCGCCAAGTTGAATATATTTCACGACACTATCCGGGGTTACGTTTAAAGCTTATTCCGTCTGAAGAAGAAGGGCTAAAGCAGCTGGCGAATGATGAGTTTGATGTAATGGTGGGCTCATTAATGAGCGTGAATATGCACATCAATAATTTGAAGTTGAAAGACCTCAATATTGTTGGTTACGCCGAGCCCTTCGACTCATTAGCTTTTGGTGTGAACAAAACCTATGGCCACCTGGTGGACAAGCTTAACTTTGCCATTGAGCGTATCCCAGAAACGCGAAAGGTAGAAATTTATAAGCAGTGGAATAATGTCCAAGTTCGCTATAGTCGTAACTATGTCGTTATGGTTTTGAGCACCGCGATTGTCATTTTAGTTTTCTTGCTTTTTACTTTTAGAAATAGAAACGTTAGCGGCTACAAGCGTATTATTAACCAGAAAAACGAGGAAATAGGTGCGTTACAAGCAACCTTGTTAGAAAAGAACAAGACCCTTGCTTTCTTGTCTGCTCACGACACGGTAACGGGGCTATATAACCGCAACCATATGATCCAGCGTGCGGAAGAAGAAATCTCACGTTTCCATCGATTTCACACTACGGCTTCGTTAATTGTTATCGAACTAACCCCTGTAAGCGATGACAGAGATTCAATTGAGCCCTCGGCTAAAGAAGAGGCGCTAAAAGCCGTGGCAACGAATTGTCTAAATACCGTTCGAGAAGTCGATGTTGTTTCGCGTTTTAGCGGTGAACAGTTCATTATCTTGTGCCCTCAAACCGAGTTAAACGCAGCTAAAAACCTTGCAGACAGATTGTTAGACTGCATTTCTACCCATCACTCGCTTGTCGAGAGCTTTAAAACGGCCATGGGTTTATCTGAACTCAGGGAGTCTGAGGAATTCACAGAGTGGTTTGAACGCACCATGAAGGCACTGTACCAGTCAAAGCGCCAAGGGTATGGCAACGTAACTGTGGCACAGTAACTTCAGTGAACTAGTTAGGTCAAATTAAAGGGTCGTAGTGCCATTGGTGCGAATCGTAACGAATTTGCGCCCTGTCGTATTCTCGCTCAGAACGCCAGTTACGGTTATTAAGCTTCGCCGAGACCCCGGGATAAAGACGTTTGTTTGCGATAAGTTTTATATCTGATTGGTAGTTTTCTTTTGCTGCTTTGACGTCGTTGGCTTTGTTTTCAAGCCACTCCAGCAATGCGCTCTCATTGTTAAAAAGCTCTAACGCTTCAGCTACTTTACGTTGAAGCTCTTTAGGTACTTTCTTACCTTGAATAAGGTTAATCTTTTCTTTGTGTTTAAGATTGTTTTCGCGAATTTGCTTCAACAATTCATCTAAAGAGTCTTTGCGCTCTAACAATTGGTTAAAGCCTGGGCTAAAATCAACTTTCAACGTACTGCCAGATACAGCGCCTAAAGTGCCAGCTTCAACGCGATCTTGGCTGATAATGTCACAAGCAAATAGATTTCCCATGGGCTTATCAATTTGTCCAACTATGACTGCGCCGCCGCAACGCAGGCGACTATACGCCAACTGACGACCAACGGTAATATTACCGCTACATTGAATATCAATGCCTTGACCGTGTTGAACGTGGATACTGCCGGCTGCGACTAATTGGCATTGGAATTCACCTTGGGTATCGTTAACTTTACCCATCGCGCCTTCGGTAATGATGATGTCGCCGCCAGACTCGATATACGCCGACTCCACAAAGCCGTTAATGGTTACATCTCCAGCGGCCTTGATCTGCATTTTCTCTGTAACATCGCCGTTTACCAATACTGCACCTTCGTAATTCACGTGCCCAGAGCCAACGTTCACGCCGCTACAAATGAAGGTATCGTCAATGTTCATTATCTGGTCTCGGTATTTCGGCATACCAGAAATTGCAGACATTAATAAATTGGCGTCGCTGTCGGACACCACGGTGCCGCTGCCCATTTTAAAGTTAACCCATTCGCCCGCAACGGCTGGAATTTTATTCCCTTTGATATCGAAGCCAGAACGGCCCTGAGTTGGCTCGGTTCTTCTCAGCACAGGCGTGTTCACTTTAACGCAAATAACTTCGCCTAAATTACGCATGTCCACGCGCTCGCCATCACCCGTCTGGGGTTTTAACACCCTTTCAAGTGCGTTTGGTACCAGGGGAATAAACTTTGAGTTTTTGCCATTTCTAGCTGGTAGGCCCTTCGCGACAATTTGTTCTAGTACTGTGCCTGGAGGAGACTGCCTTGCTTGGGTAAGCATAGATTCAATGGTTTTGGTGCTTAAGCCACGAATGATTCTGTTTTTTACTGCTAGAGATTTAACGGTACTTAATGAGGGAAGTTTACCGCCATAGGGTGTGGTCAGAACAAGGTTCGCCTGCATCCCATCCTCGGGAATGCGAAATTCAATTTCAGCATTTTTGCGCTCGCCAATGCGTTCCTGAACGACAGTGCTATCACCCGTCTTAAAATAATGATTAGCTGTATCACAGGCCGACTTTAACGCTTTTTCAGAAACATACAGCCGCTTAGTTTCACCGCTCTCTAGTTGCTTTCTTATTTCCCTACTATCAACTTCTGACGTGAAATCAGAAGGATTTAACTGTAAGTTAATGTAGGTTCTTGATTTGTCGAAGCTTATTGTTACGCCATTCATAACTTCTTTGTTCCCTTGCGCACGTGTATTCTTTTTATCGGCGGCATCTATCGATTACTTGACGTTGACTTTTTCTCGGCCTGTCTATTTTTTTCATCTACTAATTTAAGGCGTTCTAAAACGCCCGTCAAAGGTTTTCGGCATATTGGTAAAGTGCGCGTAAAATGGCCTGCTTCTCAGGATTGTCGCTGTGTTCATGCGCCAGTGATTCCAACCGCATCATATAGTTTTCTAATGTGATTGAGCCGTGAAAAGCTGAATCAGTCAGGCGAGCTTGGCGATGATGCTGCCACCTGGTCATTTCATCTGCGGTCAGCGTATTAGGATAATTTCTAGCGCGGTATCGAAATAGCTGCTTTCTGAGCCCTTCGTGCTGTGTTTTTTCACTCAGAGTGGCTAAATCATCGGGCTGTGCTTCAATTACACGCTCACACCACCTTCTGTCTTCGTCATTAAGAAACCCACCACTATATAGCGCGTGATCTATATCCAGTTCACCACTTTGAATGTCGTCATCATAGACATCTACGATTTTAGTGGCCAGTTCGGGCATACTGGCAAGTACTTTGTAATTGTCTAAGCAGCGCTCGCGATCCAGTCCTAGTCGTGCGGCATTGTCTTCTGTCATTGCTTTAGCTGTGGTAATAAACGGTGAGCGGTTGACGTGAATGAGCTTAAGCCCGGGTCTTTCTAACGCATCGTCAAATGTATCTGACGGGGCATAAAGCGCCTGTCTAATCTCTTCTGGTGTGTCATTCACTAAACTGTCAATGTCATGCGATAAATCGATAGCGATAAATGCGTTGCTGTTGGTTGGGTGCTTTGCCACAGGCATAACCCAAGTGCAACAGCCTTGAGAGGCAGGGAGTTTAGACGAGATATGAAGCAATACCGATGATTTAGTGAGATCAATTTGCTGCATAACCGTGTGTTTATTGCGTAACGACAGCGCATAATCGAAAAGGCGAGGCTGCTTTTCTTTTATCAGTTTAGCAAGCGCTATTGTGGCGTAGACGTCACTCAAAGCATCGTGAGCGTTTTCGTGGCCTATATTATTAGCAGCAGTTAACGCCTCAAGTTTAAAGCTTGGTGCACCATCTTCTCGGCGTGGCCAATTAATACCATCGGGTCTCAGCGCATAGCACGCTCGCGCTAAATCGATTATATCCCAACGGCTATTGCCATTTCGCCATTCACGTGAATATGGGTCGTAAAAGTTTCTATAAAACAGGTAGCGGGAAACTTCATCGTCGAATCGGATACTGTTAAAGCCCACACTACAGGTATTTGGCGTCGACATTTCCTGATAAATTCGCGCGGCGAAATCAGCTTCGTTAGAACCGTCGCGAATGGTTTGCTGCGGTGTTATGCCGGTCACCAAACACGCTTCTGGATGTGGTAAATAATCATTCGCAATGGCGCTCATGATATTTATGGGTTTACCAATCACATTTAAATCCATATCAGTTCTTACTGCAGCGAATTGGCAGGGGAGATCTTTTTGTGGGCTGGTGCCAAAGGTTTCAAAATCGTGCCACAAAAATGTAGGTGCGTGCATAACCACTATTGCGATGTTAGAGAAATATTGATGGCAGTGTACACCGCGAGAAATTGAATACCAAATGCTGGCGTTAATATGAACAGTGATTTACTTGTTCGCCATCGGCAAGACTTAGAAAAACGCGTTAATCATTGTCTTTTTTTGAGTATTTTGCGTTTTGATGTATCACGCGAAACTTGCGCACTAACAAAATGATGACTAGCTTTAAGTTATCAAAATTTATACGGATATTGCCTGTTTGTCGTTCCTTAAATCCAGTTCATCCATCAGTGAAGCTAAGAGTACTTTAGGCTTAGCGTTAGTACTTGCAACAGTGCTTGTTGTACTTGTTGTTGGTTTGTTCGAAAGTAATATCAAAGCGACGGCTGAATCTCAAACTTTCACGGCATTAGAAGAGAGTGCCGCCAGTGCTGAAAATGCTGCAAACTCTCAGGTGAGAAAGTATATCAATGCGCTTAACTTTCTACATCAGACACCACCTATAAGCGGCATCGTCCGCGCGACTGAAAATGAAAATCAAGACCCCAAAGACGGTACGACGTTGGAACAGTGGAAGCAGCGACTAGAAACGATTTTCGTTGCTTTTATCGAAAATAACGAAGAAGTGGATCAATTAAGGATCATTCAAGCCAATGAGGATGGAAGTGAGTTTATTCGGGTGGAAAGAAACGGGGGAAGTGTTTTAGTAGTTAAGGACAACGATTTACAACCTAAAGCAGCGAGAAGTTACTTCATAGAGAGTGTTAAGCGCAATAAGGGCGAGTTTTATATTTCAGATATCAATTTGAATCGTGAATATGGGAAGCTCGAGTTTCCTTATAAAAGCGTTATTCGCCTTTCTCTTCCAATCTTCAGCAGCTCTGGTGAGCGTTATGGTTTTATAATCATGAATGTAAACGCCCAGTTTCTACTGTCGCAAATGGAACAAACGCTTGTCGGCAATCAATTGCTATTTGTTACCGACAGTGAAGGCTTTTTTGTCAGTCATCCAGACAGTGATAAGTCCTTCTCCAGAGATTTAAATCCTATGGTGAATTGGGCGAGCGAGTTCGAAAGCCCTTCGAAAATAGGCAGGGCTAAAATTAAACAGACCGCACAGACAAACTCATCTTTGTATACGGTCACTCGTGCTTTTACGATAAATGGAAATCAGCAAACCGCCCCGTTTTTTCTTCATACGGCATTGTCTCAGTCAGAAGTGGCAGCCCTTATCAATGAGAAGAGGATTAGCGTTTACAGTGTAATTGGGGTAGTTACGCTAATTTTTGTAAGCGTTTTACTCTTCGTACACCGAAGTAACAGTAAAAACATTGAGCTGGCTAAGGTGCGCGGTGAGTCCGTTGCTATTATCGCTATATCTAAAGATGCGATTTTTAGCGTAGATTCTGCTGGCGTGGTGAAAAGTTGGAATATGGCAGCCGAGTCACTTTTTGGGATCCCAAGCCAGCTTATTTTAAATCATCACTATTCGTCATTTGAGCAGCTTTCTCTATTAGGGCTTGAATCGGTTCTCACCAAAGGCGGAAAGCAAAGTACCTTTACAACCCCTTACACCGATGACGAAAAAGAAGAGCACACGCTACTTATAACCGCATCTACCATTTGGGGTGAACAATCACAGTTTTCAGGTGTTGCTGTTGTAATTAGAGATGTGACTGACGAACGAAAGGCAAAAGACGCGATAGAAAGGGTAAACCTGAAGCTTGAAGAAAAAGTGGTAAGCAGGACGAAAGAACTTGTTGAAGCGACGCAAGAGGCGCGAAAAGCGAGCAAAGTGAAAAGCTCTTTTATTTCCAATATTAGCCATGAAATGAGAACACCGTTAAACGGGGTAGTTGGCTCCTTGGCGCTACTTAAGCGTCAGCCCCTTAATGAAAAAGCTGAACAGCTTGTTTCCATGATGGAAATTAGCTGCAACAATCTCAGTGTGCTGATTAACGACGTTCTCGACTTGTCTAAAATTGAAGCGGGCAATCTTGATATTAATAATCAATATTTTGATCCGCTTGCACTTATCGAGTCTATCGCCAAGGTCTTTGCCGTTAAGGCAGCTTCTAAAGGACTACAGCTTCTTGTTGATACAACAGGTCTTCCCCCGGTGGAAATAAACTCAGATCCACACAGAATCAACCAAATTCTTAGTAATTTATTGAACAATGCTATTAAATTCACTGAAGAAGGGCATATAAAGCTACAAGCATCGTTAAGTGATGTAGATGCGGGGACACAACAGCTTCATTTCAGCGTATGTGACACGGGCGTAGGGATAGCACAAGAAAATCAGCCCAAACTGTTTACCGCGTTTACGCAGGCTGATGCATCTGTTGCTACCCAATACGGAGGTACCGGACTTGGCTTGTCTATCTGCAAGCAATTGAGCCAGCTTATGGGAGGAGACATTACGTTCAATTCTGAAGTTGACATAGGCAGCACCTTCTCATTTTTCGTTACGCTTCCTGAAACAACGTACGACAGCGCGTTCGAGCATAAAATGGCGGTGGAAAACGAAAGTATGCTGCTTAATGGGATCACAATTGGTGTTTCTGCAAGTTATCCACCTTTAGAGGAAAACATCTGTTGTTTAGCCTTACACGTCGGTGCAGAGCCGCAAGTATTAGGTAAGCATTCTGAGTTAGGAACAGTACCTTGGACGCAATTAAATGCCATTATTGTGGACGAGGCCAGTTCACTCATTCGTGAGCTAGATGATATATGGCAGGCACAAGCTGCAACTAAAGACGCTGGTACGTTACCTGTGGTTTATATTCTTCAAAAACTAGAAGGGACACCTTTCCACTTTAATCACCTTGTGCCGCTTTACTTGCCAAAGCCATTATTCAGGTCGAGTTTTGCAATTGTCCAACAAGGGTTAGACGCTGCGCTGTCGGGATATACATTAAACCAGTCAGATATCTCATCAGGTAAAGGGAAAGCTGAGGACATCTCAAACGATGAAGGGGCAGCAGACGATACTGAGCAGCAATTGTCTATTGAGAATGCCAACTTATTGATAGTTGATGACAATATGATCAATCGCGAGGTGGCGAAGGGAGTGCTGGAAAGTTTACCTGTTAAATTGTTTACCTGCAGCGATGGTGAGGAAGTCGTGGCGTTCTTGACGAAATGTGAAAGCAAAGGCCGCAGAATTCACAGCATATTGATGGATTGCCAGATGCCTAATATGAATGGTTATGACGCTACCCGAGCCATACGAGAAGGTAAGGCAGGAGCGATGCACAAAGATGTACCTATAATTGCCATGACAGCCAATGCCATGCTCGGCGAAAAAGAGAAATGTTTAGAGGCAGGTATGGACGACTTTGCGACAAAGCCTGTCATGGCCGATGTACTTATTCCTAAAGTGAAACAATGGATAGTGCATCAAATAACGGCATTAGCAAGTGCAGAGCTTAACGATACTGATACGAGGTCAGGTACCGGAATTACTGCCAGCGAACCTCCACTGGTTGACAGTTTGTTGAGTGCCATCTCAAAAGAAATGGACTGCGACACGCTATCGCATTCAAGAACAGAGGCTCAGTCAAGTAAAGAGTCTGAAGTAGAAATAGCCCCCACGTTAAAAAACGCGAAAATAGCTAATGATATCGCCGCTCGCGAGGGCTCGGAGAAGGAGGCTGAAATTGATAACGTCAATCAAACTCAAGCTTATGAAAACAATTCAGAGGGGCTTGATGGATGTTGGGAAAAAGACGATGCCATTGCTCGGATAATGGGCGATAAAGCGCTATTTTCCCGTGTCTGCGACCTGTATTCCAGAAGCGCGCCTGACAAGCTTAAATTACTGCAGCAGGCTATTGATAGTCGAGACTTCGAAAAGGTTCAGGTGCTTTCATTGAAGCTCAAAGGTATGTCTGCAGATATTGGTGCCGTACAGTTACAACGAGACTTTGAGAGCTTATGGGAATTGTCAAAGGCGAAAAAGTGGGAAGACGCTGAAGCGCTACTCCCTTCCATCACCGATGATCTTAATACTTTCTTAGAGATCCTTGAGGTAGCCTAGCCTACCTAAGCTAATTGTGTCATCTTACGTCTAAGGTCGCGTAAAAATCGCATCAACAGAGCGCGTTGAATTGATTCTAGAAATCTGTACTCAAACCATCTCCCAGATTATGCGCGCACGTAAAAAGTAGCTATTAGGAGTAAAGCTTTTGAACCCATCTCGTATTTTTCGCCAGCCGAATAAAGTTCGACATGCACTGTATGCAATAGGCGCGCTTGCTGCAACGTTTGCCATTACGAGTGTTCCCGCATTAGCGGATGATTCCAAACAATTAGGAAAAACACCCGTAGCTATCGCTATTCATGGCGGAGCAGGAACCATTTTAAAATCATCGATGACGCCAGAAAAAGAAGCGGACTATAAAAGCGTATTAACCCAAGCGGTGCAGCATGGCTACGCCTTGTTGCAGAAAGGCGAAAAAGGTGAAGTGGCGGTAGTAGAAACCATCAAAATTCTTGAAAGCTCGCCGTTATTTAATGCTGGCATCGGTGCGGTATATACCTTCGACGGTGAGCACGAGCTTGATGCGTCGATAATGCACGGCGGCAGTAAAAATGCAGGTGCTGTTGCGGGGGTGAAAACAATAAGAAGCCCAATAGAGGCTGCGTTATTGGTAATGAATGAATCTCCACACGTTATGCTTTCAGGGAGAGGCGCTGAAGATTACGCAAAAGAAAACGGCCTTGAACAGGTAGACAACACCGTTTTTGATACCGAGTTTCGCAAGCAAGCTTTAGATAAAGCGAAAGCACGTATGCAGCAGGTATCGAGTGGTTACGGTTCGCAGCAAGGCAATGAGCGCTTTGGCACTGTTGGAGCCGTAGTATTGGATCAAGGAGGCAACATTGTCGCGGGAACATCCACTGGCGGAATGACGGCTAAACGGTATGGACGTATTGGAGACTCGCCTGTTATTGGAGCGGGTACCTATGCTGACAATGAAAGCTGCGCGGTATCGGCCACAGGACATGGTGAATATTTTATTCGATACAACGTGGCAGCAGATATTTGTGCGCGAATGAAGTACCAGGGTTTAACGTTAAATGACGCTGCGAACACTGTAGTTAACGACGTACTTGTAAACGCCGGTGGCGATGGCGGTGTGATTGCTATTGACGCTAAAGGTAACGTCGCTATGCCTTTCAATTCTGCGGGGATGTACCGCGCTAGTGTTGACATAAATGGTAAAGTTAAAGTGGCAATTTACAAGGACTGATCACTGAAAAACTATTTGTTATTTTAATGTTAAATGTGCTGGCTTGTATGCAACGAAACGTCTAATCTTAAAGTGTGGGGGAAAATTGCTTTCACATGTGGTTAAAAATAATTGAAGTGCCGTAACGCCAATTAAGTCGCAGTATCGGTCACATTAGGCGCCACGGCTGGAGAATTGAAAATGGAATCGTTGCAAGTCAGTGATTATATGAATACTCACCCAGTGAAGCTTAATGTCGATATGCCCGTTGCGCAGGCTGTCAAAGTGTTATTAGCCAGTGGGCAGAGTGGTGGTCCGGTACTCGATAGCAAAGGCAGAGTGGTGGGCTTTTTGTCTGAGCAAGACTGTATCGCTCAAATGATTGCGTCAAGCTACTATCGCGAACAAATTTGTAGAGTAGGGGAAATCATGAAAACCCCTGTGATTTCTATCAAACCTTATATGTCGGTAATAGAGTTAGCGCAGTTGCTGTTAAAGGAAAAGCCGAGAGTTTACCCCATTGTTGATGATGACGGGGTACTGTTAGGCTCAATTAATCGAACGGCAGTGCTACGGGCTATTGATGTTCAATTAAATGATGGATACCAGCGCGCGGGCTAGGCTAACGCACTGTAATTTAGCTTGGTAGGATTTAGTGCTGCAGGTAGCGTAATGAATGAAGATGCGGCGCTGGGTTAGAAGGGCTAGAAGCTAGTGCGGCGCTATGTATTTTTCATATACCGAGAGGAGGCGTTAACTTGCTTAACGCCTCCTTTTTATTTACTTTTCGAATTATTCGTTACATGTCTGAGTGGCGTTCACGCTTGGCGTTCGCTAATTTTCTGATCGCATCCTTAAGTGAGGCACCAGCAACTAGCTTAAAGTTTTGGGTCTCGCTAGGCATGACGTTTCTTCCATCTTGTACTACCCAAAGCCCTTCGGTGAACCTTCCTCCCAAGTTAGCGTTGGTTACATCAAGCCCATCTGTTTCAGACACGCCGTCAATTTGTGCGGCTTTATCTGCCGTAATTTGAACAAGCCCCATAAGTTCCAAGACTTCAGGGTTTTCAGGGTGTACGTGATAGATAGCATAGCTGTTATTACCCTGACTAGATGCGATTAGGTAAGTTTGTGCATCTACATTAAACAGAGCCAAACCTTCTATATCAGCTTCTACCGGAGCTTCTATCTCAGCGATTAACTGTGGCTGATTGCTGTTTGAAGTAATATCCAAGGCCCAAATCCCAGCACCTTCCTCACCTAGGTAGGCAGTTCTTGTTTTAGTATCCACTACACATCCTTCTGGCTGTGAGGGCAGTGAAAAGGACTGTGTTAAATGTCCATCAACAGATTTGTCTGGAGCGATAGACACGCTATATCGCTCGAAGCGGCCACTGGTGTCGTTAGCAAATACATGAGCTATTCCGCCTGACACAAACAGGCACATGCCGTATATATCATTGAGTGTAGTGCTTATGTGGCCAAGTTGAGTCATATGACCGCGTTTATCTATTTCAAATACAGACAAACTGTTATTCGACCGGTTTGATGCCACTGCGATATCGATAAGTGGCGTATCGCTTTGCAGAGCTTTGGTTTCTGCCACAGATACCTTGTATCCCACATCAACGTTATTCACTCTGCCAATAGGAAGGCTTTGCACTAGCTTGCCGGCTAAGTCATAGCTATTTAATGCGCCTTTTTTGTCGGTGCCGATTACGCGACTTTGTGAAGGGGCATTCGAGTTTACCCAAATGGCAGGGTCGTCAGCAGCGTCGCCATGATTTTCCACTGGGTCAGTTTCAACATCGGGTTTGACCTTGATAGTGAGGTTTGCATGTTGGGGTTCGCTGTTATCTGTATGCACTTCCTCTATGTAATTTTCTTTTGGCGAGGTGGCTTTAATATGGGTGTCGCATTGTCGATGAAGTAAAGCTGCGCTTAGTTTTGAGGGAAGTTCGGCAGAAAACACGTCGCCTGATTCATCATCATCAACAACGAGAGAAATATGCGTGCCTTCTTCACTTAACGACAGGTGAATGAATTCAGGCTGAATAAAAGTAGACTTGTTGGTTGCGTTCACCTGGCGATCTGCTGAGTCACTTTCGTTCGCCGTATTCATTAGCGAGACAAATTGCGTAAGACATGGCGCTTTAAGCCATACCCCGCTGGCATCCGGACTCACCCAGGCAGCGATATCCACGCCATCTACCGTCGTTGAAGATAGGGTGGCTACACCTTCAATGGCAACATCTTGATCGTGAAAAATAAGGGTTTTTGCTAGCTCACTTTCAATATCGGTATCTAATTGCCACACACCGGCAAATTCGTCAGCAAGGTATAGCGTTTCGGTGTTGGCATTTATCGCGCAACTTTTAATGCCTGGACCTATCGCAAAGTCTCTAAGCGATAAAAAGCGCCCGTTGTAAAATTCATACTGATTCAATGTGCCTGTCGCATCGATATTAACAATTTGCAGTTCGCCAGCGCTTGATGTTGTAGCACAAATGGCTTCAGAACCTTTGGTCAACTGGGTTTGCGGTTGGTAAACCTCAAGAGACGCGGCGTTAATGCGATACACCTCTATGTACTGGGTGTTGTTATTGAACACTACTAAAGACACCCATTGTTTTGAATTAGACTCCACAACTTCAGCATTTGCTAAGGTGTAATGTCCCGCAATGAAGTGTTTTTTTCCTTCAGAGTTGCTTAGTGAAATACCCTTATGTTCGTTAACATTAATGTTGATAGCGTGGGTGTCATCGTAAACTTTATGTTTGTGGTTGGCGCGAGCGTCCTTGCTAATGTTGTTAGCATGGGTGTCTTTGTAAGCGTCTTTGTAAGCGCTTTTGGTGTTAGAATGGTCGGCGTGCGTTTGGTAGTGCAGAGTCAGGCCTAAACCCTTTTTTAGCTTTGTTAGCGGTAATGCGATGTCTTGGCTTTCTGCTTTTACTAGCTGGCTTTCGCTGTGTGCTAACTTGATATTTGCACTGGTATCTGCGCTGGTATTAGTATCGTGAGAGGCTGCGCAACCGAACAAAGTCAAAAGTGTGCTTGAAAGTGCCGCTGTGGTAAATGTGGTTTTAAAAACTGTTTTGGTGTGACGCTGATTGGTCATTGTTGTTATTGTCCTGAAACTTACTGAGATCAAACCATGCATGGCCCATCGACTAAAACATGGCTTACAGATTATTAAGAGCAAGTTCAAAGGCCAAATTACCTACGGCCTTCAAACCCGATAATTAACTTTCGATATACCTGCCTAGTTAAGCTGCCAAGTAAAGCCAAGTTCGAACGTGCGGCCGTATTCTTCATACTGCGCGTTTTGGTTGCGCGTATCGAAATAGTTGTAGAAAGGTTCGTCACCTAAGTTGATGCCGTTGAAATACACCTGCATGCTGTCGTTGATGTAGTAGCGCGCCATGAAATCAACCTGTACGTGGTCGTCTTCAAATCTGAGCATGTCACCATCAATCTCTTCGAAATTGTCGCTTTTATAGGTGGTGGCTAGACGTACACTGAAGTCATTCGCTTCGTACCCAATGGTGATATTGCCAATGCGGTCTGATTGATTTGGTAACTGGGTTTCAAATTTTTCGCCATCTAAGAAGGTAGTCGCTTCAGAATCGGTAAAAGTAGCATTGGCGGAAATAATAAAGCCATTGTTGAAGGCTTTCACCCAAGAGAGTTCTAAGCCAGTTAAATCGGCAGAGTCGCCGTTTATCGGCTGTATGACTTCTTCAAAGCCTTCCCAACCAGTAGTGCCTGCAACATCAGCGTACACAACAAAATTGTCGATATTTTTGTAGAACAGCCCCGCTGAAATTACACCAATGTCACCCGGGTAGTACTCAATCGACAAATCAACGTTTTGTGCTTCGTAAGGTTGAAGGTCAGGGTTGCCAACTTCCGCCTCTCGTTCAGTAACAAAGACGCCATCATTTTCTTCCGTTTTACTCTCGATGATTTGAAATGCCGCTACATCTTCAAACTTTGGTCTTGAAATAGTTTGGGTGTAGGCAGCGCGAAGCTGAAGTTTATCTGAAACAGTGTATCTGGCATTTACACTGGGTAACCAATGATCGTAGTCGCGCTCTGCTTCCCATGGCGTATTTACCACTTCTTCCACGTCGGTTTCTTCGTTTTCTACAAGCTCTACTCGCATACCCGATGTAGAAAAGTCAGTACGTTCATAGCGTACACCTGCTACCAAATGAAGTTTATTTATATCTACGCTGCCCATGATATAAGCGGCAAAAATATCCTCTTCATTCACATAGGTCGCGCCACGAGACTCTACTTCAGAATTTAGGCTGTCTAATTCCAAGCTCTCGCGGTTTTCGTTAAAGTAGCTACGCATTTCACTTCGATTAAGCCCAGGCCCAAAGTCATCAAGAGAGTAGTCTGGACTGGCAGCTCCGAATTGCGAAGCGTCTAGGTCGTCGAATTCTCCATCAAAAATAGCGATGCTGCTGTCGCGGTCTTTTTCTCGGCTTCGGTATTTCGAGCCAATTTTTAACTCACCGATATAACCACCAAGGTTGATGGGGCGGGCGGCGTCGAATTTAATACTGGTTTCGGTATCTTTCGTGTAGTTATCTTCAAAGCTGATCTCATCGACTTCATAGGTTGATAAGTCCATGGCATCAGCGTTTTGTGACACGGTTGGACGCATAGTATTTAAGTCTGCGTCGATACTGTCATTTTCGGTTTTGAATACGTAATACAGTGCATCTGGCTCGTCTTCATCAGACTTTGCATAACCGAGCTGCCAGTTTGCTTTCCAGGTATCTAATTGGTGTTCACCACCAAGCGCCACAGTAAAAATACTCTGGCTTTCAAAGCGGTCTTTACTTTCTCTTTCTATTTCTGAGTCTTCGCCATCGAACGTGAATATATTACCTTGACGGTATTCGTCGTCAGAAAACTCACTGTAAAGTGTGCGAAGAAAGTATTGGTTGTTGAAGTCAGGACGAAAATCTATATTTAACGCACTCCCCAAACGTTCGCGAGTGATCGTGTAGTGACGTTGCTCAAGCTCATCGTCACCGTTACTTTCAACATTGTCTGAACCAAAATCTCGGTCAAAGTAGGAAATGGCGCCAGCCACCCCCCATTCAGGGGAAAGCTTCTTGGTAAACGTACCAGAAAGCTTTGGACTGGTTTCATCGCGTAAATCATTTTGACTGGCTTGCACGGTAATGCTCGCGGTATCACGAGCCTTATCAAACGCACTCACGCTTTTCACCGCGACTGAACCACCAATGGCGTCTCCGTCCATGTCGGGCGTTACCGATTTAGATACCTCCAACGTTTGGATGAGTTCAGAGGGAATAACGTCAAGGGCTACTGAACGTACGCCTGATTCAGGCGAGGGAATATTCAAGCCGTTAATGGTTACGTTATTCAAGTTGGGGTCGATACCGCGTATGCCGACGAAACGACCTTCACCCTGATCTCGCTCAATCGACAAGCCAGGTAAACGCTGTAACGACTCAGCAGCATTTTGGTCTGGAAATTGTCCAATGGCATCTGCGGATACAATAGACGAAATACGATCTGACGTTCGCTGCTGGTTTATGGCACTTGCCTGACCGCTTCGTTGACCACGTACCAAGATCTCATCGATGGTATCGCCGCTGCCAAACTCCACGGCTGCGCGCGCAATGCCGTTGTCCGTCACTTTTATCGCTTGCGTAACCGTTTCCTCACCAAGATAAGAAATTTCTAGCGTGTAAGTACCCTCTGGAATAGAGGGAAACCGAAATGTACCGTCTGTGCCAGCTTCAGTAGCCAGTCCTAATTCTTTAAGCTTAATTTGAGCACCGGTATAGCTGCGCGTCTGTGCGGTGTCTTTTACTGAACCGATAATTACGCCATCAGCAGCTGAAGCAGGTGTAGCGACGCTAAGGCCCATTGCCGCTATGCAGGCAAGTGTTAGAGAAGAGTACGCGGTTTTAATTTTCATTTATTTTCCAATTAATTAAGCAGTAAAAAGGCGTTTTGAATAAGTGCTAAGTAAGTGAATGAGTACCCTAAGAATGCTGCATGACAGTTATATGACGATTTGATGGAACAAGCGGTACACAATCGGTAATTGTCGCCTATTTGCAATTGGCTGAGCTAAATTGACCCTTGCTTAAATTACTGATTTTGTTTGGTTTGTGTGTCTTTTTTATGCTCCTAAAGTTCGCTGCCATCAAGATGTCACATTGCTGAGCCAAACTGACCCTCGACAGTTTCATCAAATTTGGGCAAGACTCTCGTTTTGTTATAAACGCTGGCGCCGGCCGGACTAACGCGTGATGTATCCAATTCAAGAGATTTCCAAAGAGAGCACTATGTTTACCTTTACAAATTCAACACAATTTAGACATCACAAGCTTTGGCTAGCATTTACATTTTGCGTAGTGGCGTTGGCGGTTTGTTTAGCTTTTATGTTTGGCGATGCAAAAGAAAGCACGGTGATATCAGGCCTCGATATTGTGGGGGAGGGAAGCATTGCTTTTTTAACCTTGGCGTGGATGCTAGCTGCGCTTGCCAGCCGTCCTCCAGGTAAAGTAACGAGCCTTCTCACGGTAGGACTCGGCTTCTTTCTATTTTCAGTCAGTTTAGATTTCTTGGATGAGTTTTTTCATTATCCTGAAGAGGCTTATTGGCTAAGCATGATTGAGTCTTATCCTGCGGCTGTGGGTATGGTAGTAATGACCGCGGCACTGTATCAGTGGCATCTAGAGCAGCGCGCGTTAAATTTGCAATTACGACGCAGAGAATGGGACTTTCGCGATCACGATGCTATCGATCCCATCACTCAGCTTTACCGCGCAGAATATTGGAAAACACAAATTAATAAATTACAGCAGTCTGGCAAGTCAGCTGTCATCGCCATTATCGATATCAATAACTTTTCTTTGTTCAACCAAAAACATGGGTATACAGAAGGCGATAGGTATCTGCACGATATTGCGCAGTTGGTTATCATGAATTTGCGTCAGCAAGATTTAGCGTGCCGCTATGCCGGTGATAGGTTTGCTATTTTGATGCCAGACGTCTCGCCCATGCTGGCTGACGTTATTCTCAGTGATATCAAAGTAAGTATTCAGCATCTTGCTTTTAGGCATAGCCTCAATGCAAACGCCATTTACACCACCGCTCGCAGTACTCAAGTGACTTTGTTACCTAACCAACGCCTTGCGACAGTGCTTAACACCATGCTCTTAGAACTTGAGCGTGCCCATGGTAGCGCAGCGTAATTAGGCCGGTTTGGTCAGTGTATTTGGCGATAGTAATTGGTAGGGGTAACCGGTGAAGATGAATGAAGATGCCTGCAGCGAGTAACTTATGGATTTAATGTTACCAAGACTAAACGCACTACGAGACTCTGAGGACGAAGCAGCAATTGCGGGTGCTGAGTACTGTCATTCAACTCGTCTTTCTGGAGTGGGTGTCTCTCTAAAAGATGATGCTGAAGCGCTTGGCATGGGTGTCTCTGTAAAAAGCGATGCTGATATGCTTAACATGGGTGTCACTGCAAAAGATGACGCTAATGAGCTAGGCATGGGTGTCATCGATAGTGCTGGTAGTGCTCATGTAGTGATGTCTAGCCAAGATAAAGTAATAGTTGGGTATTGGTTAGTGAGGGCAGCACTTAATGTGGCGCTCTCTCGTGGCGCGAATAAAAATAAGCTCTTGCGCGGTACAGGAATTTTTGAAGACGCGTTGCAACACCATTCACTACTAAGCACAAAGCAATACTCATCGCTGTTAGTGAATGTTCAAAGCCAGGCGAGAGGCGGCGACGTTAGTTTTTTGCTGGGGGGAGCTTTCGCCTCGCAGTGGCTATCTAGTCCACTTAATGCGCTCAATGCATGTGAAAATGTAGAGCAGCTACTTTTACAGCTGACTCAACGCCAAACATACCGGTGGTGTAGCCTACCGCTCTGTCAGTTTCAGCGTTTTGAAAACGCAGACCAAATAATGTTAGTGCCTCAGTTTACAGGGGTAAGCAGCAAACAGCTTCAGTTCTCCATTGAAGTGGCATTCGCAAGCATTGTTGCACTTATGAAAAGTATAGCGAATAAGCGAATTCGTTTATCTTTCTCTTTTACCGAGAGTCGACCAAGAAATATTGCTGATTACGAAACCCACCTTGGGCTTAAGTTATCGTTTAATCGCCCTTTTAATAGCATTTGCATTGAGAAAGACGTATTACGCCAACCTTTGGAGCTAACAGCTGAGTCGAATTGTTCTGCTGAATCGAATATTTCTCTGGAAGGTGTCGTTAGAAATAGCGCAACGCAAACAAAAGATGGGGCTTCTATTGAATTGCAAAACCGCTTGTCTTTGCCTGATTTTGTGCGGCGTTATGTTTATGCATCCTCCAACACACAGGCAGCAAATATCGGATTACCTGAACTAGCGGAAACCTTAGACGTCAGTGTGGCTACGCTAAAGCGGAAACTAAAAGAGTACGGCACTAGCTATCGCGCGCTCTGCGAGGAAGTACAGCGCAATCATGCACTTTTACTTCTTTCGGTGCACAAAGTGAGTAACGAGACGGCGGCCAATGCAATGGGCATTAACGATTTACCTAACTTTCGACGAACGGTAAAACGGCTTACAGGTAAAACCCCTAGCGAGCTTAGAATTTAACGTGAATGACTGATAGCGCCTATCCATATTTCTACGTAACAGCGCTATGCCACACACTTATGTCACACACCTGTGCGACACAGCTATGAAAAATAGTTAGGCGGCAGTCGCGTTCTACGGCTAAATGGTTGTAGCTTCACTCCTTTAATAACTCGAAATCTAATCGTAGCGTCTGGCACAGTGCAGATGAGTCAATTATTGGAAAGTAAATTTCTTTTCAATGCTTTAAAAACCTTTTATCCTTTGTAGCTTTAGCTTTTCACCGTTCAAGACCGTCAAAATATGGTTTCGTTGAAGCTTTTTCTTACGCATTCGCAACCGGCAGGTGGCTTTTCCGCGTAGCCTTTAAACTGTTGCTTGCAGGCAATAAAACCCAAAAAGAGAGTTTTCTGTGCACGAAAATAAAGACATTGCACCAAATTCTATTGCACCCAACCCGCTAGGTTTAACACCTATTTTGCTTTTTGTAATCCTTGTTGTGGTAACCGGCATTACTACAAACGACATCACTGCGATGCCTATTTTGGTGGCGTTTTTTATCAGCGCTGGCTATGGGCTATGTTTAAACCCGAAAGGGAAAAAGGTCAGCTTCTCTGAAAAAGTACAAACGTTTTGTAAAGGCGGCGGTGATAAAAACATTATTCTCTTGGTGCTTATATTCCTGTTAGCCGGTGCGTTTTATGCGGTGACTATAGATATTGGCGCTCGGGATGCCACGGTGAATATGGCACTTCAATTTGTGCCTTCTGCACTTATATTGCCAGGCCTGTTTTTGATTTGCTGTTTCATATCATTTTCAATGGGCACGTCCATGGGCACCATTACCGCGCTCTCGCCCATAGGTGCAGGTCTTGCCACAAGTTTAGGGCTGCCGGTGGAAATGGCGCTGGGTATTGTGGTGGGGGGCGCAATGTTTGGTGATAACCTCTCGTTTGTTTCAGACACCACCATTGCCGCAACCCGTACCCAAGGCGTACAGCTAAAAGACAAATTTAAGGCAAACTTAATGGTTGCTGTGCCGGCGTGCATCGTCACCATGGCGTTGCTGCTTATGGTGGATGTTGATACTTCTGGTATTGTTGAAGGTGGCAGCTACGATTTTTGGCGCATAGTACCGTACTTGTGCATTATCGCTTTTGCGCTAACAGGGTTTAACGTCATTAGCGTACTTGCAGTGGGTATTGCCAGTGCCTGCGTAGTAGGCTTGCTACAAGGAAGCTTTACGCCACTTTCAATGATGCAGAGCATCCAAAAAGGGATGGGCTGGATGCAAGATTTAGCGATGATCGCCATAACCATAGGCGGCATTGTGGCGCTTATGCACGCTAACGGCGGTATAACCTGGTTAATCGAGCGTTTAACTCGTAAGGTCACGTCAAAGAAAGGCGCTGAGTTCAGTATTGCTGGCTTAGTTAGCTTTTTAGATGTTACAACGGCGAACAACACTATTGCGATTGTTACCGCAGGTCCAATTGCTAAAGACTTAAATGAAAAATACGGTGTTGACCCTCGTCGTACCGCATCACTTTTGGATATCTTTTCGTGCAGTTTCCAAGGTTTAGTCCCTTACGGTGCGCAGCTTTTAAGTGCCGCGGCCGTAGTAGGTATTTCACCGTTAGCTATTACACCGTACTGCTGGTATCCCATGCTGATTTTCGTGTTTGGTGTGGCGGCCATTTGGTTCGGTTTTCCCCGTTTTAAAACGCCCCAAGACGATGAATTAACCCAAAGCGCTTAAATTCTCGTAACGCTTAACACGCTGGCTTTTTAGGGCGGTATCTTCTAGGATCACCGCCCGAATTTTATTGATGATTAGAAACACGCTTTAGGATGTCACTTTGTCTTCAACACTTGCAATAAAACCTCTTTACAACAAACTAGATGATTGTTTGAGCGCAGATAAATTTCGCTTGAAGCGCCGCATTACACAGCTTGCACAAAAAGTGAATGATACATCTGGTGTTGAAGGAAAAGGCGCGGAGAAAAATGCTGCTAATTCAAAAGGTTCAAAACGTGACAGCGTGGTTAGCGAAGAAAGCTTAAAAGCGCAGTTTGAAAAGCTCGAAGGCGACATCAATGCATCGATAGAAAAGCGTAACTGGCGTAAAGACAACCTACCTAAAGTTGAATACCCACCGCTGCCAGTTAGCGATAAAAAAGAAGATATCAAAGAAGCGATTGCGAATAACCAAGTGGTGATTGTTGCGGGTGAGACTGGGTCGGGTAAAACTACGCAGTTACCTAAGATATGCTTAGAGTTAGGTCGCGGTGTAAACGGCATGATAGCCCATACCCAGCCAAGACGATTAGCGGCGCGAAGTGTAGCCACTCGTATAGCCGAAGAGCTAAACACGCCGCTTGGCGAAAAGGTGGGTTTTAAAATTCGCTTTAGCGACCAGGTAAGCGAGCGAAGCTACGTTAAGCTTATGACCGACGGTATGCTGCTAGCTGAAATGCAGCAAGACCGCTTTTTAAATCAATACGATACTATCATCATCGATGAAGCTCACGAACGCAGCCTTAATATCGACTTCTTGTTGGGCTATCTGCGTCAGCTGTTAGACAAGCGCCCTGATTTAAAACTCATTATCACCTCTGCCACCATCGACCCAGAGCGATTCTCTAAGCATTTTAATAATGCGCCTATTATCGAAGTGAGTGGACGTACCTATCCGGTAGAAATTCGCTACCACGCGCCAGAAGATAATGATGACGATATTGATCAAAGCGATGCCATCGTAAACGCAGTCGACGAGCTAATGCGTGAAGCACCGGGCGATATCTTAGTGTTCTTAAGCGGAGAACGCGAGATACGCGACACCCAAGATGCCTTGAGCAAACAGCATTATCGCAACACTGAAATTGTTCCGCTGTATGCGAGGTTGTCGGCGGCAGAGCAAAACCGCATATTTCAGTCGCACAGCGGCAGACGCATTGTACTTGCCACCAACGTGGCAGAGACCTCGCTTACGGTGCCTGGCATTAAATACGTAATTGACCCGGGTTTTGCCCGTATTTCACGCTACAGCGCCAGAAGTAAAGTGCAGCGTTTACCTATTGAGCCAATATCTCAGGCGTCAGCGAATCAGCGGGCAGGGCGATGCGGCCGTGTGTCTGACGGTATTTGTATTCGTCTTTATAGTGAAGAAGACTATTTAGGCCGCCCAGAATTTACTGACCCAGAGATCCTGCGAACCAACTTAGCGTCGGTTATTTTGCAAATGCTTGCTTTAGGGTTAGGCGATATCGCTGCGTTTCCATTTGTTCAGCCGCCTGATAACCGCAATATCAACGACGGTTTCCGTTTACTTGAAGAAATTCAAGCTATCGCGAAAGGCAAAGATAACCGAAAAACCAAGCAAAGCGGCAAGATGCAGCTTACTCCGCTAGGTCGTCAAGTAGCACGTTTGCCTATCGACCCTCGCTATGCACGTATGGTGATTGAAGCCGAGCGCACGAACGCGCTCAGCGAAGTCATGGTGATTGCAGCGGGCCTCTCAATTCAAGATCCGCGAGAGCGCCCACAGGAAAAACGCCAGCAAGCAGACGAGAAGCACAGCGAATACCACGATAAAGATTCTGACTTTATCAGTCTTTACAACTTGTGGGTGGCGTTTAGAGAGCAGCAAAACGCACTGAGTCAAAACCAATTGCGCAAATGGTGTAAGCAAAATTTCATCAACTATTTACGTATGCGTGAGTGGCAGGACATTGTTAGCCAACTTAAAAAGTCTACCGCTGAGCTGGGCTTTGGCATTTCAAAGCAAGAAGCCGACTATCAGGCTATTCACCAAGCCATCGCCAGCGGCTTGCTGTCTCACATGGGCTTTAAAGATAAAGAGCGCGAGTATATGGGCTCGCGTAATTCGCGCTTCCTTATTTTCCCTGGTTCAGGGCTATCAAAGTCTCAGCCCAAATGGGTAATGGCAGCTGAGCTTGTAGAAACCTCTAAGCTATTTGCTCGTATGGTGGCAAAAATTGACCCAGCATGGGTAGAGCCTTTGGCCGAGCATGTTGTGCAAAGAAGCTATTCAGAGCCACACTGGTCTAAAAAGCGCGGTGCGGTGATTGCCTTTGAAAAAGTAACCTTGTTCGGGCTACCCATAGTAATGAAGCGTGCGAAGGTTTATAGCCTCATCGACCCGCCAATTTGCCACGAGCTATTTATCCGCGAAGCGTTAGTCGAGGGCAATACTAAGCTCAATTACAGTTTCTTACAGGAAAATCAGGCGCTGCTTGAGCAGGCTGACGAGTTTGAACAAAAGACCCGTCGTCGCGATTTGATAGTCGATGATGAAGAACTGGTAAGCTTTTACGCCAAGCGCATTCCGGTTGAAGCCAATAACGACGCGGCGTTTAAGAAGTGGTTTAAGCAACACGGAAGCAACGACAATTTAACGTTTAAAGAAGAAGACGTATATCGTCAGCAGCCTGGGCAGTCGGTAGCAAACGCATTTCCTGATGTATGGCGCCAAGGCAATATTACGCTGCCGCTTCGCTATAACTTCGAACCTAACGCTGAAGACGATGGCGTAACTGTGGTGATTCCGCTGCCTGTGCTTAACCAAGTCGACAATATAGGTTTTGATTGGCTGGTGCCGGGGCTAAGACACGATCTAATTGTGGGTTTAATTAAAACCTTGCCTAAACGCTTGCGTCGTAACTTTGTGCCTGCGCCTAATTTTGCTGAGGCGTGCCTTGCTGATATCAGTGAAACAGATAAGAACAACCGTCCGGTGCCGCTGCTTGAAGCTGTAACCGATAAGTTACGCAAAATGACGGGTGTAATTATTGAAAGCGAAGAGTGGAATTTAGATCAGCTTGATAAGCATTTGAAAATGCACTTTGCGGTAGTTAACGACAATGGTGACGATATTGCTAAAGGTGACGACCTGCACGCGCTTAAACAACAGTGTGCAGGGCAGGTGAAACAAACCTTTGAGAAAGCCGCAACACCGGAGTTAGAGCGAAATAACATAGAACAATGGGATTTCGAAAGCTTGCCAGAAACCTTCGTGCAGAAAGTAGGCGGGTTTGAAGTTCAGGCGTTTCCGGCTCTGGTACAAAAGGGCGATAAGGTAGATATTGCGCTAATTGAAGAAGCGGATAAAGCCCAAGTGCTGCATAAGCAAGGCGTGAATGTCTTGATTAAAAACGCGATGCCGTCGCCCCTTAATTATTTGCAAAGCAAATTACCTAATAAAGCCAAGCTGGGTTTGTATTTCAATCCATTTGGACAAGTGAAAGCGCTAATTGATGATTGTATTTTTGCGGGTATCGACGCCATTGTCAGTGATTACTGCAAAACCAATAACACCGACATTCGCAGCAAAGCCGATTTTGAGGCCTGTTTAGAGATTGCTCGTGCAAACATTAATGACAGGGTGTTAGAGATTGCCACGCAAGTGGAGCAGGGGCTTACCCTTGCGCACCAGTGCCAAAAGCAAATGAAAGGTAATGTACCGCTGACGATGATAAACGCCCTAGGTGACTGTAAAGCCCACTTGGCATCGTTAGTTTTTCCTGGTTTTGTTTCTGAAATTGGCGAGAGCAGATTAGATGATTGGAATCGTTACATTAAAGGTTTAGCTCGTCGGTTAGAGAAGCTCCCCATTGATCCCAACAAAGACAGAATGCATCAGGTCACGGTAGAAAAGTCGATTAAAGAATGGGAAAAGGCGTGCAGCAAATACCCCAAAGGTAAAGTACCTCAAGCTCTTAATGACGTGCGCTGGATGATAGAAGAATTACGGGTTTCCTTGTTTGCGCAGCAGCTTGGTACGGCTTATCCCATTTCGGCTAAGCGTATCACTTTGCACCTCGCTGACTTTTAAAAAAAGGCGTTAGGTGTAAGCTAGCATCAATGGACCAGGCTAGGGCATGAGGGCACATATTTGTTATCGCAAACAAAACAGCGGGCAGAAACGGCTGAGTCGCTGATTTAAGTGGGAAGGTAGTCGAAATTAGACCAAAGTACACTTTTAATAATTGTTGAATAAATATTATACAGTTCGATTGACAAGTTACCGGCATCGCCCTATAACATCAAATGTAGTCGTCAGCGTAACGCTAAAAATCAGGAGAAGTAGACATGTTGGGATACGACGATAAGCGAAATTTTTTCAGGATGATGGTAAATTCGCCTTGTCAGTTGCAAATTACTGATGATGAGTCGAGCCGCACCATGCAGGCAATGTGTAGAGATATCAGTGCTACAGGTATGTCTTTGGAAGTCGATGAACCCTCAATTGAGGTGGGTACACAAGTGAGTGTTGCAATAGAGTCATCTAGTTCGCAAATCCCATCTTTGGCAGCATTAGCGACTGTTGTGCGCTGTGAACCTGAATCCGAGTCAAGCTGCATTATAGGCGTCGAAATTTCTCAGATGAAATAGTCTAATCTAACGTGTTAGGGCGGGGTAAAAGCTTCGCCTTTTCGTGTCTAACTAAAAAAACAAAGCGTCAGGGTCTACATCAATGACGTACTCGCGGTGTTGCTTCTTTCTTTACACTCCTATGTTGACCAGCCCGTTGTGGTTTGAAAACAGTCTTTCAGCTTTCATATACTAAACCGAATAGGCCGTTCAGTTTTTTCTATTTTAACTCTTAGTCTTAATTGCTAATAATTCTCATTAACGAAAAAGCAAACTGATTTAATATTTTGAGAGAGCGATGAATATGAAAAAGACGATGACCTTTGCAGTGATGCACTTTTCAGTGGCCTTTACGGTTGCCTACTTATTGACAGGAAGTGTGGTAGTAGGCGGTGCTGTAGCGTTGGTTGAGCCAGCCATTAATACCGTAGCGTTTTATTTTCACGAGATGGTGTGGAAGAAAGTTGAAGAAAAAGAGGGTGTTGGTAAGGAACAGTCAGATGATAGTTCACAACAGTTATCAAGTCGCTTTTCTAACAATGAGATAACCTTTGCATCTTAGGGGAATGGATTTACCTTCGTAAGCTTTTCGCACAATGTAATGTTAGCTCAATGGATTTCGTTAAGCGCCCTATACATCAACAAGGGCGCTTTTTTAATAGCTAGTCGTCGGTGACTTCACACACTAGACCTTTCAAGTAATAGCCTTCTGGATAGCTGCCAATGATAGGATGATCTGAGGCTTGATTAAGCCTTGCGATAATTTTGATAGTACGACCTGCATCAAGTGCAGCGTCTGCCACAACTTTCTGGAATAAATCTGCCGGCATAAGGCCAGAGCAGCTAAATGTAAGCAGCAGCCCACCAGATTTAACAGCATGTATGCCGTACATATTAATGTCTTTATAGCCGCGGGCAGCACGGTTTAATGTTGCCTTGCTGTCGACAAACTTTGGCGGGTCGAGTATCACCATATCAAACTGTTTGCCCTGCTCGTGATACTCCCTGAGTGCCTTAAACACGTCTTGGTTTACGTAATTGGCTTTGTTTTCGTCTAAACCATTGATGGCTACATGGTGCTTAGCCAAATCAAGAGCAGGCTGAGATACATCAACGTTTGTCACTGACTTAGCACCGCCAGCAAGTGCATAACAAGAAAACGTACCTGTGTAGCTAAAACAGTTGAGTACGTCGGCATCTTTCGCGTAATGTGCAGCCGCCGCGCGACTGTCTCGCTGATCTAGGTAAAAACCGGTTTTATGGCCGTTCTCGATATCAACCACTATGTTGATGCCGTTTTCTTTTACTGTAACTTGCATAGGTGGTTCACCATGCAGTACACCAGTTACAGGCTCTAAGCCTTCTTTCTTGCGCACGTCCACGTCGCTTCGCTCGTATATGTGTACATTAGGCATCAGCTTAGTAATTGCCCACACTATCTTATCTCTGTGTTTTTCGCCGCCCGCGCTCAAAAGCTGAAGTACTGCAACGTTGTCGTATAGGTCTATAGTGATCCCTGGAAGGCCATCACTTTCAGACGCTATCCAGCGAAACGCGTTGGTTTTGTTTGGGTCAAACAAGCGTTTGCGAAGGGCTAGTGCAGTTTCTAAACGGCGTAGGAAAAATCCGTTATCAATGCTTTCGTCTTTTTTGAATGTCCACATACGAACGCGAATTTTTGAATTTGGAGAGTAAGCGCCTCGCCCTAACCAGTCGCCTTCAGAGTCAAACACGTCTACTGTATCGCCAACTCGCGCGCGGCCCTTTAGTTCAGCCACAGCGCTTTCGAATACCCAAGGGTGTTTGCGGCGAAGTGATTTGTCTCTGGATGGCTGTAATATGACCTGTGCTGACATGAAGGCTCTCGTACTAATTTAATAAATGTGAAACAGAGTTAAGCGAACTTACTCGCTTATGAGAATGGTCGCGATTATACGCAATTTCATAAGTTCTGTGTTAATAATACCAGTCCGCATAGATCATTACCCACTCAGCGAGAGTTAAAATACTCTATCCGGACTGGTATAAACATAAAAAAACCCAAACTGTTTGATATAAAAGTACGTAGCCAAATTACGATTGGAATTTAAGACTAGGATTGGATGTAAATTATGCGATATGTCGATTTTGAAAAAGGATGCGGCCCAAGCGAACTTGTTGTAAAGGAATGTGAAGGGCTGTCGCTAGCACCAGGGAAAGTAAAAGTTGACGTAAAAGCGTTTGGGGTGAATCGTGCGGATACCTTACAACGCCAGGGGAATTACCCACCTCCACCAGGCGAGAGCGATATTCTTGGATTAGAGGTAGCTGGCGTGGTGTCAGAGGTTGCCAGTGACGTTACTGCATTTAAAGAAGGTGACGAGGTATTCGGTTTGGTTGCAGGTGGCGGCTATGCCACTGAAGTGATGGTTAATCCAGCCCATTTAATGCCCATCCCCAAAGGCATGCCGTTTTTTGAAGCCGCGGGTTTGGCCGAAGTGTTTCTTACGGCATTTCAGTGTTTGCGCACAATCGCGCATGTAAAGCCGGCTGAACGGGCGTTAATTCATGGCGGTGCAAGCGGTGTAGGGCTGGCTGCCACGCAACTTTGTCGATATTGGGGCGTACACAGTGCGGTAACGGCTTCAAGCCAAGATAAGCTTTCGTTGTGTGAAAGCAATGGCGCAGAGCATCTTATCAATTATAAGCAGCAACAGTTTGATGATGTGCTTAAAAAAGTCTGGCCTGAAGGGGTTGATATGGTGCTTGATATGGTAGGTGGCGACTACCTCAACCGTAACCTTAAAATACTGAAACAAGATGGAAAAGTGGTTTACTTAGCGATGCTGGCAGGGAGATATGCTGACAACCTCGATATGGCTATGCTGTTAGGTAAAAGGGCGTCCATTATTGGCACGACACTTAGAAATCGAAGCGACGATTATAAAGCTGATCTAATTCGTGACTTTACTACCGTATGCTTGCCCGCTTTTGAGAATAAAGAGCTTAGGGTGAATATCGATACTCACTATAGCATTGAAGATATCAGCGAACCCCACGTGCGTTTGGAAAACAACGATACGCAGGGCAAGCTGGTTCTTTCTTGGTAAATTTGCTTTACAGTAAGCTTATCTAATTGCCAACGAAGCCTTCGTCGGGTTTCGTTGGATTGGCTTCTGCCGCATTGCGGGCCAGGTCGTCACAGCGCTCATTTTCAGGGTGCCCCGAATGGCCTTTTACCCAATGCCAGTTTACCTGATGCTTTTTTACCGCTTCATCTAGTCGCTTCCACAAATCTGCGTTCTTGACGGGTTTTTTATCTGCCGTGCGCCAACCGTTCTTGCGCCAGTTATGGATCCACTGATTAATACCATTTTTTACGTACTGGCTGTCGGTAGTTAATTCAACGTTGCACGGTTCGTTTAAACTATTAAGCGCTTCGATAGGGGCTAATAGTTCCATACGGTTATTAGTTGTGTGGGCAAAGCCGTCGCTCAACTCTTTTCTATGCTGCTTGTAAATCAGTACAGCTCCGTACCCGCCCGGTCCAGGGTTGCCTAAGCACGAGCCGTCGGTGTATATATGAATGGTCTTTTGAGCCACAGCGTTTCCTTTGATTTAACTGGCTTAATTTATATTGTCTTTTCCCTTAGCGGATTGCGAAGGGGTTGATATACTATCAAAAAATGAAAGTGTAATTATAGTAGAGGTTCCATGCGCCAAATTGTTCTCGATACTGAAACCACAGGTATTGATCCCAAAGAAGGCCACCGCATTATCGAAATAGGGTGTGTTGAAGTTGTTAACCGCCGATTGACGGGGAATCACTTTCACGTTTACATCAATCCGGGCCGTCACATTGAACAAGAGGCAATTGAAGTCCACGGTATAACCAATGAATTTCTTGCCGACAAGCCTACCTTTTCTCAAGTGGCTCAGGAGTTTGTGAGCTTTATCAAAGGGGCACAGTTAGTCATTCACAACGCGCCTTTCGACGTTGGGTTTATGGATCACGAGTTTGGCATGGAAGCGTCTACCAAAGGCGTTATTACTAACCAAATTTGTGATGTTCTCGATACACTTACTCTTGCTCGCCAAATGCACCCAGGCCAAAAGAACAACCTTGATGCATTGTGTAAGCGTTATGGTATAGACAATAGTCATCGTACCCTTCACGGCGCTTTGCTGGATGCGGAAATCCTGGCAGATGTTTATCTGTTGATGACCGGTGGGCAAACCAAGCTTAAACTGGCGTCTAGCTCTGGCAGCGACGCTGACTCAACTGCCATTCGTAGAATTAACCGAAGCGCAAATAAATTAAAGGTTATTAAAGCCTCCGCCGATGAAATAATACAGCATGAGGCCCGCTTGGATATTGTCGAAAAAGCGGGTGGCAAATGTTTATGGCGTCCTCAGCCTGAAGAGGTGTCTTAGCAGAACATAATCAAACAGAACTAAAATAGCCAAACAATGCAGGAGCAGCGTAGCGTGAGAGTGTGGTTTTATTGGGTAATTTTTTTATCATTGTTTATACACTTAAGCGCTGGCGCTCAGTCGCAAGAAGACGAACGCGACGCTGCAAGGCAGCTTGCTGATAGCGCTGTACAAAATGCTCAATCAAGCAACGCAACAATAGATACATCTCCTCTTACAGAGCTTGGTGATGAATACACCAACTCCATTCAACTGTTACAAAACCGCTTTCGCGTTGACTATAACGTTAAAGAAATCACCATGGTTTTCTTTAGGGAGTACGGTTCTGCTCCTGTAGTGCTGGTTAGACCCGATGGTTCAAAGCTATTTCAAGGGCGCGTCGACGAAGAAAAGGTGCAGTGGTACGACGCTGATACCTTTGACATGATCACCGTCAAAGATCCTGTGCCTGGGCCTTGGCAAGCTGTAGGTCAAGTATTACCGCAAAGCCGTGTAATGGTTTTGTCTAATGTTGAACTTCATGCTGAGCCGTTACCGAATGTGCTGTTTGCCGGCGAAATACTCAAATCCACAGCCTATTTAACCAACAACGGCAAGCCTATAGAAAACAAACAGTTCAGAGATGTCGTCGACTTAGATATTGAGTTTAAGAGTACCAATAATCCTAACTATGGCAACTTTGGTACAAATGACCAGCGCATAGCGACATTTAAAGACGATGGACGAGGGATGGATGAGCGTCCAGGAGATGGTGTTTTTACTGGCCAGTTCAACTTGAAAATACCGGCTGGTGAATGGAAGCCTATTTTTCGCGTAAGCACACCAATGTACACCCGCGAGCAAATAGGCGAACTTATCGTCTTACATGAAAATCCCGTGTCTATTGATGTTGAAATGGATGGAGGCGGAGAGGGCTATCATAAAATTATTATTGATGTAGACCGTGAATTAGTCGACATCGAGTCACTGCTAGTCGATGGCAAAGTGAAGTTTCCTAATTCCGATATGCAGAATTTTTCGCTAACAGAAGGCGGTGTGGATCCTCGAGAGCACTTAATTGTCGCCTACGAAGAAGGAATTTTTAGGGTAAAACTCACTGCTTACGGTACGACAATGGATGGGCGCGATTTTATATTAGATGTCCCTGAATATAGTTTTGTGGCAGAGGGACCAGCCGAGCCTGAGGTTGAAGACCCTTTAATCAATGGAAAAGATCCTATCGTTGATGGCAGTGCACCCTTAATAACGCAACCTGAAGTGCCACAAGACGATATGCAGCCAAATTCGGTAGAAGATGAAATGGATGATGGGACGCTAACCCTCATTCTGGTGGCCGTAAATGGGTCTATAGTGCTCATCGGAGTAATCGCTGCTGCTGTAATTATTATTATGCGAAAAAAGGCGTCTGCGCCTAAGCAAGCAAATAGTACTGCAAAGCCATCGGGAGAAACCACCGATGCTGACCTTACTATGGAATCTGAACCTAAGGGGTTTAAAAAACTGCTAGGGCTATTCAAAAAGCGTGAAAAAGCTGACAAGGAATAGCAGGGAGACTAGCGCTTCAGTTTAAGGCGTCGCTAATTTGTTCAGTTTGAATTTTATTTCGACATAATGCCTATTTAACAGGCAAACAAACCGCAGATGACAATTTTATTAATAAAAAGCGTTGACTCCACATAGGGGAATACGTATTATCTGCGCCGCAGTCAGGGGACAGGGCAACAACAGCCAAGTCAACTCACTGATAACATTGAAGATGTGGAGCGGTAGTTCAGTTGGTTAGAATACCGGCCTGTCACGCCGGGGGTCGCGGGTTCGAGTCCCGTCCGCTCCGCCACTCTTTCAATGGTATAACTAAAAGGTCTTCGGAGCGGTAGTTCAGTTGGTTAGAATACCGGCCTGTCACGCCGGGGGTCGCGGGTTCGAGTCCCGTCCGCTCCGCCATTTAGTTATAC